>NZ_JBTVBB010000029.1:0-113815 GCF_058356305.1 Candidatus Culexmicrobium sp. | reverse complement strand
TATTGGCAATTCTCCTGGAACGATTACACTGATAATGTAGTTATAGGCTACATAGGGGTCAACAGCACCGGTTCCAAATATTGTAGAGAAGATGTCACTTGAATTGGTTATCTTATAGTAATTATCTCCCATAGTTGTCATATTCATTCCAAGCCATGAAACATTTAGTAGTAGATCAGTCATTTCGTCTTCATGCTTCCAGTCATATAATGTGAAGGTTACTGGGTAGACACGGAGCTCAACAGGGACCTCAGGTGTACATACCTCTGGATCTGTAGTTAATGGGACTGTAACTGTTCCATTGAATACTCTAACTCCAGCCCAGTAAACTTCAAGTTTGTAGGTTTCATCTCCGATGAATACTTGGCTTCCATTCAAGCTGTAGTAGACGAGTTCATTGGTATGAGTTGTATTGCCATAGTAGAAGTATGGATACATATCCATTGCTATTGAAGCATTGGTGTATGGTAATGGTGAAGGCATCAAATTGCCTGTGGCATCAAGTAGCTTAACTGTAAAGTCGTAAATGTAGACGTGGTGGACTCCTTCATAGTTTGTTGGAGCTAAGTTCAATTCATCTTCATATGGTCCAACGAATACATTTCCTTTACCTGCAAAGTGTGGATAGTCGGCTGTGTCATGAATTGTATAGGCTTCAACGTCAATGGATATTCCAGCAGGTATCTGTGTAAAGTTAGCCCATCCATATCCATTAGTTGTGACCCAATCTTCTTCCTCAGCAGTGGAGTAAACTCCAGTGTCACCGGTTATGGTTGCGTTCCCTTCCCAGCTTAGTGTAACGTTTATGCCAGCAATACCTTCGGTCTCACTACACCACTTAGTTATATGTAGCTTAGCATCTACAAAGGCGAAGGTGAACTCAACTGCAGTGTAAATGTTATCGGTTATGTTCAATACATCGTTGCCATATGGCTTAACCCATAGATTCTTGTAAACAGCTGAAATACGCCAAGCTCCACCAGGAACCTGAACAAGTGTCAAAGCTCCAGTTGGAGATGCAGGCATAAGTGAAACTGCACCAGTTGGATGCTCAAGCACTACTATTGGGCTTACAAGTGGATTGTCATTAATGTCAACTAACGTTAAATGTGCATCATAAACGTCGCATATTAAGTTATATTCAACTACTTCATCATAGTATCCTATAAATTCACCGTTAACAGTTAAGCTCACACTAAAGAGGCCATTGGGCTCTATAGTAATGGTTGCAGTCCCAACCTTAACCCATGACTCTTCGATCTCAGGTGTAATTGACCAATAGACCTCAAATTCCGTGTCACCGAAGGGTAGATAGCCACCTGCTTCAGGCATAAGCCAACTATAGGGCGGGTCTTCTGAGACTAATGGTGGGAACTGTACAAGTCCATATTGCTCGTCAGACCTTGTACTAAACTCAATTAGGTTTGGCCATACCACCTTGACTCTAGCGTTTAGTAGCAGAGAGGGGGAAGGCCTCTTATCTAGTAAGGTGATTGCGGCTGGTACTAGTCTACAATAAACTGGGCCAACAAAAGTGGCTGGCTCTTCTATTAAAGTCGTGTTTACTGGTATTTCGTGGCTTAACCAGTAAACTGTCAGTATAGAGGGTACATTTGGATACTGTGGAATGTAAACATATCCAGACGAGCCTGCAATAGCAGTAGCTAAGAGTTTACTTGGGTCGTTAGCATCATGCAATGAAACCTTAACTATGCTGTAACCTGAAGTTGTACTTGTTACTTTTCCACCAAACCAGTCTAGCAGCTGGAATCCTAATGGATGTACATCCGTCAGAATCTCAAGTGAACCAATATAGTTTGGTAATGTAGGGACTGGACCTAGCATTCCATATATGGTTGGCTTCTGTAACGTGAAGTTTGCATATGTCAGGTCTATGAATGGATCCGCGCCTGTGACAACCGTATTATCCCAAGTCCACTCTGTGGGATTAATCATTTTTAAGTATTCTTGATCCCAATATATTCTAATTGTCCATTTCTGAAAATCACCCCAAGTCCAGTCGTAGGGTATTTTGGCTAGAACATCCTCTGCTGGCATGTCAGAGACTGAGTACTTCTTATCAGTGTAATTATATTCAAATGTGGTTGTATAGTAATCTAACACATTCAAACCAGATGCATCATATGCTGTAAACTCAACGGCAACCACTGAAGTTGCAATTGCCTTTGTTGGTCCAGTACAGTTGAAGATTGTAGCTATTTCTAGTCCAGTTATAAGTCCAGCCTCATACACCTTAAAGGCGTCGGTTCCATCCGGATCCCACTTAACAGTCATGTTATATTTAGTGTCGAAGTGTGGGGCAAGTATTGTAGCGTTTAACCAGCCCTCATCATTTGTTCTTCCAGTAAATAGGAGTTCATTGGCAGTTTCATTCCAAACTTCCACGTAGGCATCCTTTAATGGGTCACCAGCCTGGTCTACGAAGCGTAGATACCATGTCGTCTCAAATCCACTTGCAAAGCTCACGGTGATTGTTACTGGGCTTTCGAATGGGAATTTAACCAGTAGGTTTCTTGTATCCTCATCATAATAGAAGCCATATTCACTATCCATCATACCATCAATAGTGTCATTCTCAGTTAATGTGTAAGTTCCAACCTTGAGCGTTTCTGGTCTTGGATAACCTCCAATCATCAAGACATCCCGATCAGCTAGGGTAACCTGGTCGACTGTGACTGTGAGCTTTTGCTCGTCTTGAACTACAGCCTCCTCTGCCAAAGTGAAGTTGTTGTGCACCAATGAAGTTGGAGTTAATCCGTTAACAGCACTTTTAACAGTTGAGTTAAAGGTTACCACAACTGTAGTTGTATCAACTTCTAGAATATGGTCAATTCTATAGTAATCATATGCACCTATGGTTTCTATAGCGTCATAGTCGACATATTCAGCAGTGTCAACATATACTGGGAAGGCAACCCCATCAGATAATGGCAGATACACGTAGAAGGTATCTCCAATCTCTGTAAAGAGCAATTTTTCTGTGTTTAGATCATCAGTACTGTTGTAGTAGCTTAAATCTGGAGCAATGTATGTGACAGTATGGGTGATTACATAGTCATCTAAGTCAAAATCAACTTCATGGCTTGAAGCATCACCGTAATCCTTATGGAGAAAGACCAATACGTTTGATAACTCGATTTCTAAACCAGGTGGAGTTACAACAGTTTCCGGTGTCCCAGTTAGTGTAAAGTTCAAGAGGTAACTCTCACCAGCCGTTAAGGATGCAGTTAGCGTAAATGTTTTAGTACCAGTTACTGTTTCAACGTCACTAGCGAGATTTGTCCCACTTGAATCATACAAAGTCACGTTAAGTTCATCAAAGGTTCCATTAACTTCACTTATAGTTACTTGAACAAAGTTCATATCCATGTCAACGGCTGGTGTGAAGTTGAAGGCAAACCAGCCAGCTGTTTGACCTGAAACAGCTGTTGTGTTTTTGAATATTATTACAGGCCATCCGGTGAGATCCCATTCATAACCTGTCGGTGCATAAGTGGACCATATAACGGCTGAAGTGTGTTGTGAAAAGTCAAACTTTAGATCACCCGTATACTTAGCCACGGTTTCCTCTGCAGAGTATGTTGCTGGTGATGCATAAACAGTTGGAGTTGAAAGTAGTGCTAAGAATAGTGCGGTCAAAACGAAGACGGCGGTTATTTTCGATGCTTTTCTCAACTCATTTCCTCCTATTCAACTTATATTATATTCAGTGAGTTGTTTACTTTTATAGTAGTGGGAATTTTTAAATATTATGAGGTTCTAGGTTACTAGAACATTTATTCGAAAATTTAAATAAATTAGAGTTTAGTAAAAAAGAGTTAATTTGTCATTATAGATAGAGCGTGTTAGTCATGGTTTGATGGTTTAGCATATTTATATATTTGAGTGACTACGTAGATTACATGGTGAAATGACAGTATGATTATTCGTAGAATTCGTAGGATTGGAAAAATGAAGTTGGTTAGGGTGTATAGGGTTGGGGGTAAGAGTAAAGCTGAGAGTGAGAGGAGTAAGGGCTAGTGTTGTTACATCAGCTTTAGTTAACAGTGGATTTGAAGCTGAGGAGCCGGAGTTAGTAGTTCCAGAATCGTTGGCTGAAAGAATTGGAATTGTAGGTTCAAGTATTGCTCAATATCAATTGGCTGGTAGTTCAGGTGTAATGGGTTTACGTGTTGAGGAATTAATTGATGTTGAACTTTTACTGGATGATAAAGCACCAATTAAGGTAAAAGCGGTAGTCACTATAATTCCAGGTGAAGAAGAAGTAATTATAAGTGATTACTTAGCTTCAAAGCTAGGTATCGTTATCTTGAATCCTCATAAAGGTGAATGGTGTTTAATTGAAGAGCTTGGACAAAAGACGAGACTAAGTGAAGAACCAGAATTATGGCGTTAAATTAGATTTAACTGAGTTGAGGAAGAGTTTAATTAGATTCTACTTTTAAGGTTATAATTTTATGTATAATTGTATTGAAATTGATTTAGAGTGTTATGGTAGGTTATGTGTGGAGGTATGAGGAAGATTGAGTCTAATTCAAGGTCTGAGAGAACTGTTAGCTAATTATGATGTGGTGAAGTTGGCTTTTCTTTATGGAAGTTGTGCTAAGAGGAAAGAGGGACCATTGAGTGATTTAGATTTGGCGTTGCTTGTTGAAGATGAGGGTGTAATGGAAGATTTGAGAGTGAAAATTGCTAGAATGTTAAATTTGCCAGAAGATAAAATTTCATTTTTGAACTTGGAGAGTGCTCCTCCATCCTTAATAGTCAAGGTGGTTAGAGAGGGAGTAAAACTTGTTGATAGAGGTTATTTGGCTCAAATAATAAGAAGAGTGCCAATAGAGGCTCAAGAGATTGCTGAAAATGAGAAGGTGGAGTATTATGTTTGGCTTAAGGGTAATCCACTAGATGAAAGAATAATTAAAAGTATTATAACTCAGATTAAAGGTGACTTAAACTTCTTGAAAGAATATGTGATGAAGGAGAGGTTAGAGGAGATAATTAAGAACCCAATAATGAAGAGGGCATTTGAAAGAACGCTACACACTATAATTGAAGGGATGATTGACTTGCTGAGACATATAATTTCAGGTTTGAGTTTAGGTTTAGCAGAGTATTATAAGGATTATGTTGAAATAGCCTTTAATAACGGAATAATATCTAGGGAAACTGCAGATACTCTACTTAGACTCATACCTTTGAGACATCAATTAGTTCATAGATATAGAGGTTTAGACTATAGGGTTTTGATGAGGGAAACAGGTAGAATTGTTGAGATGTTGCCTACCCTTGAAGCTGAAGTAAAGAAGTTTCTACGTAAACACTCGAAAACGATATAGAATCTCATCTTTACATCACGTCATTGATATAATCTGTAAACATACGAGAGTAGATGAATGAAAGTTTACTTAAAATTTTTCAGAATACATTGTCGATGTTATGGAATTATATGATTTTTGGTTCATAGTTATATTGGTGGTTTGTGATAATCTTTGGTTGCTTTTAGTAACCAGATGTTTCTCTTTTTTGCTTCTTCAATTAATTCGGGTAAAGGTAGACTAACGTAAATTATGGGTATTACCTTTTTTCTCAGTAAGTTTGGATATTTAGCTTTAAGTAACTCGATTTTTTTCAGGAGATCGTCTAGGATGCTTATTCCACCTCTAACTGTAGCTTCACCGACTACGCATAGGTCCTCTGAGGCCCCGTAAATGTTTAATTTCAAGTCGGGTAGTGTTAAAGAGCTTATTGTTAAATCTAAGCCGAAGTCTGTCTTGAGTCTGTGCTTTATAATTGATCTGGCTTCATCTTCAATATCTACTGTAAGTTTCTCTAAGGTTCTCTCAACTCTAGTAAGTCTAAGATCAATTGTTTTAAACATTTTGTTGAAATCTTCTCTTAGTCTTTCAATCTCCTTCCAAATCATAGCTTGTTCTTCTCTAATCTTCTCAATTTCTCTCCAAATTTTAACTTGTTCTTCTCTGAAAGCTTTAATTTCTTTCCAAATCTTGGTTTGCTCCTTTCTTAAATTTGTTTGCTCCTCTCTGAGTTTAATAAGCTCTTCACTCATGTTGTCGAGTTTTTTCAAAATTTCTGAAAGGCCGAGATAACCTGCTACAGCATACCTAAATTCAACGTCTTTCTCTAACAGTTTAAGGAATTCTTTTCTTAGTGAATTAATCACTTTTATTTCTCCCCAAATTAATTTTACATAATGAACTTTAAAAAATCTAAGGGCTTACATGAAGAAAAGTTATTTTGGAATATTTGAACGATTTCTTATAACATTTTGGATGAACGGGGAACAATAGTTACAATTGAGAAATCTACATAAGTTATATAGTAATAAAAATTATAGGTATTGAAGAGACAGGAAGAACGGAATTATCGTGAATTAACTGGAGAAATAAAATAATCTTCGACTACGTTCATTTAGACTACAATAATATTAAATATTCTAGTTTGTAGGTTAAGATAGAAGGTTGTCAAGATATTGCTAGATGTTGCAAGTGGGTTGATAGAATGGTTAAAATTGTAAGGATTTATGGGCTTGAAAGTATTCCTGAAGTTAGAGAGGGTGATGATGTTGCAGAGTTAATTGTTGAAGCAGCTAGACGTGAAGGTGTAGATATCTGTGATGGAGATATTATTGTTATCACTCATAAAATTGTTAGTAAGGCATTAGGATTAATTGTCAATTTAAATGAAATCAAACCTTCTGAGAAGGCTGTTGATATTGGAAATAGGACACGTAAGGATCCTAGATTTGTTGAGTTAATATTGAGGGAGGCTAAAAGAATTTTGAAGATTAATCCACCATACATTATTACTGAAACACCCTTTGGACATATTTGTCTTAATGTAGGTATTGATCGATCAAATGTTGCAGGTAGAGAAGATATATGTGCACTTCTACCTAGAGATCCAGACTTAGAGGCTGAGAAGATTAGGAAGAAAATTATGGAGTTAACTGGAAAGCGTATTGCAGTTATTATCAGCGATACTTACAGTAGACCTCATAGATATGCTCAAATAGATATGGCTATCGGTGTTTCAGGTATGAAGCCAGTCAAGGACTATAAACGCAAATTTGATGCATATGGATATAGGCTTAAGTTTAAGATGCAGGCCGTGGCAGATGAACTAGCTTCAGCTGCGGAGCTAGTTATTGGACAAACCACTGAAAAAATACCAGTTGCCATAATTAGAGGATATGAATATGAGGAGGATGAAAATGCATCAGCTAAGCAGATGAGCCTAATAAAATTAGGATACAAGGATATCTTCGAAAATGTAAAAGTAATTCCTGAAAGGAGATGTAAACGATCTTCTAAATCAAAATTGTCAAGTTGAAATAACCGGAAAAATGGAAGGATGAGTATCCTAATTTCAGAACATTTTATTGTAGCTTCCCTATTAAATAACAAGACTATTATTGTAGAAAAAGTAGAGAGTATGGACAGCTAACATTATACCAGGGGAAATGGGTGGAACAGTGCATAAAAATGAATTTGAGGCAGATGTCTTGATAGTTACTGAGAAAAACTCAGTAGCTGAAGCCTTCGCTCGAGCTCTAGCAGATAAAACATTTACTCGATTGAGAATTGGTAGAGTAAATGTGTTTAAGTTCACATATCAGGGAAAAGATTTCCTATCAATTGGCCTTAAAGGACATGTATTTAATTTTGATTTTAAAGCTGAATACAATTCTTGGAAAAGAACAGATCCAAGAATCCTATTCTTCACAAAGCCAATTAGAGTCATCGAAAAAACTTCTAAACCATATTATGAAGCCTTAAGAAAAGTGGCTAGAAATGTAGAGCTAGTTTACTTAGCCTTAGACGCTGATGCGGAAGGAGAAAGCATAGCCTTCGAAGTTATGGATATAATTAGATCAGTTAACCCCTACGTTGAATTTAGGAGGCTTTGGTTCAACTCAACTGTAAAGGAGGAATTACTAAATGCCATTAGAAATCCAGTTCAACCCAATAGGCTACTGGCTGAAAAATGCTTTGCAAGAATGATTGTCGACTTAACTATTGGAGCAGCCTTCACTAGATTAATAACCTTGGCAGTTGAAAGAAGAAAACCAAAAGCATTACCCTTCGGAAGATTCCTAAGTTATGGTCCATGTCAAAGCCCTACACTATTCCTAGTTGTTCAGAGGGCATGGGAGCGAGAGAAATTTAAGCCAGAGAAATTCTATACTATAAAAGCAAAGGTTGAAATTCACGGCGGCATCTATGAAGCAGAATACATTAAGGGTCAGATAAAAAATGAAAAAGAAGCAAGAGAAACATATCTGAAAATTAAAGACGCGAGCGAGGCAATAGTAAGAAACTTTAAGATAACAGCTAGAAAGAAGAATCCACCAATACCACTCACAACATTAGAAATGGAGAGTAGGGCAAGTAAATTCCTAAACATACGGCCTAAAAACGCACTTGACATAGCTGAGGAACTCTATAGAAGAGGATATATAAGCTATCCAAGAACTGAAACTGAAATCTACAGCCCCACATTAAACATATCAAGCCGAGTGAAAATGCTAATAGAAAATCCCCAATATAGAAGCTATGTCCAAAAACTCCTGAGAAAAGGATCACTTCATCCAACAAAAGGAAAGAGAGATGACAAGGCACATCCACCAATACATCCAACCAAATCAGCAAGTCCAGGAGAAATAATAGGCAAACTTGGGCGAAGAGCATGGAAACTCTATGACTTAATTGTGAGACACTTCCTAGCCACATTCAGTAAACCAGCAATAATTGAAACTAGAAAGCTAGATTTAGACATTAAAGGTGAGAGATTCATAATAAGAAAACAACTAATAAGGGAAGAAAACTACCTAGAAATATATCCATATGAAAAGCCGCAGGAAGAATATTTACCCGAACTAGAGAAGGGTGACAAAGTAAAAGTGATAGAAATAATGCTAAAAGAAGGAGAAACAAAACCTCCACCATTCCTATCAGAATCAGAACTACTAAAACTAATGGATAAATATGGTATTGGAACAGATGCAACAAAGCAAGACCACATATTCACGAATATAAAGCGAGGATATATGTATGTGGAAAAGAAGAGATGCATACCAACACCACTAGGAAAAAAGCTTATAGAATCCCTTTACAAAACAGTGGAGGACCTAGTTAAACCAGAAGTAAGAGGATTTATGGAAAAAATGTTTCTAGAAATAGCGCATGGAAAAGCAAGAATGGATGAAGTAGTTGAAAAAGCCAAGAAATACTTCATAGAGAAATATGATTTATTGAAAAAATTTGAAGAGAAAATAGCTGAAGAAATATCACCAGTCATAAAGGAAAGCATAAATCTAACTCAACCCAAACTTAAAAGAAGAAAAACATGGAGAAGAAAACGTAGAAAAACTTGAGAAACAAGTCGAATCCCAGCATCAATAAAATTGAAATAACTCCAAATATCATATTCAACTTGAAGTAGAAGGGATGGGAGGGGATTTAATTCGCCACACTATGACGTCCTCATTATTGGGGCTGGAATTCTAGGATTAACAACAGCATATCACATTAAAAGGAAGAATCCTAAGAAAAAAGTTCTTGTAATAGATAAGTTAAATGGTCCAGGTCAAGGAAACACAGCTAAAAGTGGAGGAATGTTTCGAAGCTTCTTCTACTCCAAAACAAACTTCTATCTAGCTGACTCATCAATAGAATATTACAAATACATTGAAGAAAGTGGATTCAATCTAGGAATGAAGTGGATTGGATACCTATGGCTCTTCAATGAAGAAAGCTTCAGAAAAACAGAGAAAATACTCAAAGAAATTGAAAAACACGGTGGAAAATTCACCATCTATAATAGAAATGAACTAAAAGAAAAATTAGAAATAAATGTCAATGCAGCTGAAACC
The DNA here is from genome assembly GCF_058356305.1 of Candidatus Culexmicrobium sp. Taxonomy (NCBI): domain Archaea; kingdom Thermoproteati; phylum Candidatus Culexarchaeota; class Candidatus Culexarchaeia; order Candidatus Culexarchaeles; family Candidatus Culexmicrobiaceae; genus Candidatus Culexmicrobium; species Candidatus Culexmicrobium sp. Next base: position 103,902 of record NZ_JBTVBB010000029.1, on the reverse strand, counting down.
ACTGAAGGAAAGATAATGAAACTAAGCAATATAGATATAGGACTATTCGTGCCAAAAGCAGGCAAAATTGACGTAGAAAAACTAGTAGAATACTATGAAAGAGAGTATAGGCGAATCAAAGGAGAAGTAATATATGGGGTTGAAGCGAAAAGGCTAATAATAAAGCCAAGAAAACCTCTTGAAATACCGGGAGAACCATATTTTTGGCAGGAAGCCACTATAACTGGAGTAGAAACAAATAGAGGGGTAATTGAGGCCGATAAAATAGTGGTTGCTGCAGGTGTATGGTCAAGTAAACTTCTAGATCCAATAGGAGTAGATTCACATTCTAAACCAAAGAAACGACAAATATTTGTAGTCAAAGCAAATAAAGAAAAACTGTTAAAACTACTAAAAACACCTGGATTTAACAAGTATGATATCATGCCATTCACCATACTGCCAAAGCCAAGAATCTTTATCAAGCCAGATTTAGAAGAACAATCCTTCTGGATTGGATATGCAGATGACTTTAATAGAGCATTCAAACTTGAAGATGATCCACAACCAGAAGAAAACTACTATAGATATGGAATCTATCCAATTCTATCAGTATATCTACCTCAATTTACCGATGAAAAACCAATTAACGCATGGGCTGGACAATATGCAATAAACACATTAGATCAACAGCCAGTAATATTCGAAGTAAATAATTTAATAGTAATTGGAGCTGCAAGTGGAAGTGGAATAATGAAGGCAGACGCCATAGGAAGAATAGCAGCCGCATTATATTATGGAGAGGAAGAAGCAGAACTATTCGGAGAAAAATGGTTCAAGGTAAGTGATCTAGGAATAGAAAATAGAAGAATTGAACGAGAAAAATTCGTAATATAGTTAACCTCAGGAGACCGTCGAATCTTCATTCAATCCGTTTGTCTCTTCATCATCATCGGCACTAATATATTGTAATTCCAAGTTAAATAACTTTAGCTGAGAGAGGATAAAATTGAAAATCGAAATAGAAGCAAAAATTAGAGAAGCATATGAAGCATTATTTGAAGCTTGGGAAGCCCTGAGAAAACATCAAAATGACGAAGCCATAAGAAAAGCAATAAAATGCATAAAATCATCAATGGAAACAGTGAGAAAAATATCCAAAAAACTATTCAATGATGAAAACATTATCAAAACATCAGAAAAAATAATAGAGAGAATGGGCGGAATAACTAAACTTGAGAAAAGAAGAATTGCAAGAGCAATATTAATTGAAAAATTATGGCTTAACCCATACTTAACAACCATAATAGAAACTGGAACACTAAACCTAGAACCAAAAAATATCTTAAAAGAAACTGAAGCAAGAATAGCATTAGACCATGCCTCCGAAGTCTACTACTGGGCCGACTCCATAATATTTAAGCTAGTAAAGCAACCCAACAAATAAAATACTATTATGATGTAAAATTAACTCTCTACAAGTCTCTTCTTCTCACTCCTCTTACTAAAGAATGGGAATGGCCTCATAAATATCTCAGGTAATACAAGCCATCCGCCACTAGCAGCCACTATACATACAATCCAATCATAAACAGTTAACTCAACAGTCTCAAAGATCATTTGAAGAGGCGGCACATATACCAATGCAAGAGTTAAAACAATGCCAACCAAATCTGCAATTAATAGAGGCTTATTAGTCAAAAAGCCTAATTTATAAATGGAATGTTTCTCCGACCTACAATTAAACACTACAAACAATTCAAATAAGACTGCTTGTATAAAGGCTAGAGTTCTAGCCTCCGCAACACTATCCTTTAACAAGTAAAGGCCAAGCAAATATGCTCCCATGGTCCCAATATACTGGAAAGTTGCTGAAACAAGTATGAAGAACTCCATATTACTTAATATGCCTTCATTTGGATCTCTAGGCGGCCTATCCATAATGTCCTCGTCTGGAGGATCAAAACCTAAAGCTACTGCTGGTCCACCATCAGTAACTAAGTTCAGCCATAAAATCTGTAGAGGCAGTAAGGCGGGCTCTAATCCAGCTAGAACACAAGTAGTTATAACTGCAATCTCATCGAAATTACATGCCAATAAAAATCTTACAAACTTCCTAATATTATCATATATAGCCCTTCCATCCCTAACAGCTCTGACTATTGTTGCAAAATTATCATCAGCCAAGATCATATCTGAAGCTTCTTTAGTTACATCAGTTCCCTTTATCCCCATAGCAATACCAATATCAGCAAGCTTAAGTGCAGGCGCATCGTTAACTCCATCGCCAGTCATAGCAACAATATGGCCAAGCTTCTTCAGAGCCTTAACAATCCTAACTTTATGCTCAGGTGAAACCCTAGCAAAAATGGGAACATCGTCAACAACCTTAACTAATTCATCATCACTCATCTTATCTAATTCAACTCCAGTTAAGACCATGAAATCGCTACCGCTAACCAAACCAATTTCCTTAGCTATAGCAATGGCAGTAAGTTTATGATCACCAGTAATCATTTTAACCTTAATTCCAGCTCGCCTACACTGTTTAATTGCATCCTTAACTTCATCTCTCGGGGGATCAATCATACCGGCAATACCAACAAAAACTAAATCAGTTTCAACTTGATCTGGATCCATTAAATGAAAATCAGCAGGTAATTCCTTAAAAGCCATGCCTAAAACTCTCAATGCATTCTCTGCCATATGCCTAAATACATCCAAGACCCTTTCCTTATCAGCTTCAGTTATTGGTCTAATAACACCATTCTCATAGATATGAGAAGAACGCTCAAGTAAAACTTCGGGAGCCCCCTTCACATAAGCCATCAATTTTCCATCAACCACATGAATAGTGGTCATTCTCTTTCTGCCAGACTCAAAGGGGATTTCATGCTTCTTCGGATACATTTTTAGTGCTTCATGCTTCCATATACCAGCCTTAGCACCTAGAACAACAAGTGCACCCTCAGTTGGATCACCAAGAATCTTCCATTGACCATCCTCTTGAATTAACTCAGCATGACTACAGAGAACACCAACTTTAATCAACATTTCGAGATGGCTGTCCTCAAGAGGATTAATTTTCTGTCCATTAAATAGAAATTCACCTTTAACATCGTATCCAGCGCCAGTCACTTCAATAATCCTATTATTAACGTAAATTTTTCTAACGGTCATTTCATTCTTGGTCATAGTGCCAGTCTTATCAGCACATATAACAGTGGTGCAACCTAGAGTTTCGACTGATGCAAGCTTACGTACAATTGCATTTCGCTTCGCCATATCTTTAACTCCTAAGGCAAGCGTAATAGTGACAACAGCTGGAAGACCCTCAGGTACAGCTGAAACAGCCAAACCAACAGCAGTCATAAACATTAAAACTGGATCAACATTCCTAAGCTCTCCAAGAACGAAGGTAATAATACATAAAACAATAATTAACATTCCAATTCTCTTACCAAACTTATTTAAACGTCTCATTAAAGGGGTTTCTTCTTTCTCAACTTCTTGAACCATCTCAGCTATCTTACCCATCTCAGTATTCATCCCAGTAGAAACAACAACTGCTTCCCCATAACCCATAGTTACAAGTGTACCCATAAACACCATGTTCTTCCTATCAGCCACAGGAGTATCCTCTGGCAAAACGATATCAGCATTCTTCCTAACTGGAGTAGACTCCCCAGTAAGCATCGCTTCATCAACTTCAAAATTTGTACACTTAATAAGCCTAGCATCAGCTGGAACTCTATCACCCAGCTCGAGAATAAGAATGTCGCCTGGAACCACCTCCTTAGCTGGAATGAAAAGTTCATGACCATCACGCCTAATCCTAGCCCTAGGTGCTGCAAGCTTCTTTAAAGCCTCTAAAGCCTTCTCAGCCCTATACTCTTGAATAAAGCCTAATATTGCATTCAAAACTATGATTGCTAAAATTGCAATTGAATCAACATGTTCACCAATAACAGCAGAAACAATTGCAGAAACAATTAGCAACCCTACAAGAAAATTCTTAAACTGACCAATAAGAATTTGGAAGGGAGAAATTCTCTTCCTCTCAACCAGCTCATTAAAACCATACCTTTCAAGTCTAGCTTTAGCCTCTTCACCACTTAAACCATCAACAGATGAGTTAAGCTCCTTGAAAACTTCATTAATAGTCATTGTATGCCAGGGTTTTTTAATCGACACAGTCGACCCCCACTTTGAGCAAGACTAAACTAAAAAATTGACGATACAGATGAATATAAAAATTTGTGTTTATATTATGTCAAATAGATTATGGAGAGAAGAGAAATGCCAATAGAATTAAGACAAAACGAGAAAATGATTGAACAGATAAAACCTCATCCCCTCGCATTCACAGACCTATACATTATTTTCCTATATATAATAGTCATCAACGTATTATTCTATATATACTATTATGATATCGCAGAGTGGCTTTTAGAACTACCGATAATAGGATGGATACCCCAACTCCAAGACTACTTAACAATCATAATTTGGGCCATAAGTATAGTTTTACCCTTCCTCGTAATAGCACTTTTAAAAGCCACATGGAAATGGTTCATTCTAAGCTTAATAGCAGTAATACTGGGAGTAATATTTAAATTTAAACTACAAATTCCAGAACAAGCACCAGCCATAATAATTGGACTAATAGGACTATCACTAGTAGAAATGTATCGTAAAGGCCATACATACTATATTACAAATCAAAGAATAATAACAGAACTAAAATTCATAACACGAAAGCAAAGAGAATTCAGTTACAGCAAATTGAATGAAATAATAGTTAAACAGGGGATTATTGGAAGAATATTCAATATAGGTACAATAATACCAATAACAGCAACAGGTCTAGGGTTAGGAGAAGACATCACAGCAGCAGGGATAGGAACAACAACGAAAATAAAAGGAGTAGAAGTAAGAGGAGGAATAGCAAGTGGAAAAACAGTAATTGTACCTAGAGGGAGAAGTACATACATATTATTCGGAGTAAAAAATCCAGTCAAAATAAAAGAATTAATCTCCCAATATGCATGGCAACAAGAAGAAGCACCAATACTCAAAAAAATAGCAGAAGACATAGAAAAACTAGTCGACAGAGAGGAAAGTAAAGAAGAATACAATTAACATTACTTCTCAGCAGAAGCCTCTACAGGAGAAGTCAACAACAACATTGAAAGCAAATTAAAGTCAATCTCAGCTTTAGCCCTCCACCCAATTTTTATCATCCCACCATCCTCTCGCAAATAACCATAACGAATAAATTTATCAATCAATGAGTCAACTCTCCAACGGGGAAGCTTCTCAGCCAAAAGATTTTCAATCTCCTTTCTCCTAGCAAATCCACCCCTAGAATTAACATATGCCAATACAGCTGCAAGAGCTCCAACATCATCAATTCTCCAACCAATAGTCAAAATATCAGTCGTCTTGGCAGGCTCCCTCAAAGTCAAAACAAATAGAGCCCTATCATAGTCCTCCCCTGAAACATTATCCAAATCAACATCATCCCTAAAAACAATTTTAACCTTCAAACCAAACTTGGCCAATTCCTCATCTAAAAGTTTAATAATATCCAAGTATTTCCTCCCTAAAGCTCGCTTAAGCTCCCAACCCCTAACACCAGGCTTTAAATGTCTCTGCATCAAAAGAAGCTGTGCAGCCCGTCTAACTTTAGCTAGATAATCAACTCTTCTCCGACTCATTTACACTCACCCTTTCTACCCAATCATCATAAGAAAAGGAGATAGCAATAGATGATCCACCTTTAACCTGCTCAGGTTTACTCAATGGAATTATAAGGTAATCCTTAATTTTCGGATCAAACTCCAAAGTAACATAACCATAAGAAGCCAGAAAACTAATCATAAAAGCCTTTAAAAGAGAAGTCTCATAATTATCATCTCCAATAAACTCCCAATAAGGAATAGGATCACCCTTGGAATACTCCAAAACTCTACTCCAAAACTCTTCCAGCATATCACTAAAGGAGCCTTCAAGAGCCAATTTATCCTTAATTAAATCCTCAATAGAAGTAAGCTCAACCCCGTAAACTGGAGATGGAAAACTACCCCACCTATCCTTTAATGGAGGAAGATTAACCCAATAATTAATTGCAACTTCTAAAGCACGAGGAGACAAAATTCTAAGTGACGCTATTGGATGCCAAGAGCGAATAAGTATAGAAGCTAATTTCTTCAAGTCAAGAGACTTAATCTTCCATTCAATAATCATCGGGTCAAAATAAAGCCTAGAAGACCTACTTCTAATCCAATCACCCTGCAACTCCACAATTTGAGAAATCTTTTCCACAGCACTTAAATCTAAAATCAAATCACTAATAGAAGTTGAACTCACTAAATATTCATCTAATAACGACAAAAACCTTGGAACATCAACTTCAAATGGATTTGAACCCCTCTTGATAACATAGTCACAAGCCTTAATTATACGCTCAGCAACCTTCACTCTTCTACGCTTATCCATCACGCAACTCCCCTGACAATAGATTTACCACCAACATTTTGAACCACAATTACATTAACATCCCTCACATTTGGAATAATTGGACTAGGAGTAATAGCAATACACTGAACATTACTATCCCCAGAGAAAGACGAAATAAGCAGCCTGGAAATAACCTCTCTATTTCTAGGATCCATATGAATATCAAACTCATCAACAGCCCTAAAAGGAGACTTTATAAAATTCTGAGTAGCCAGAAGAAAAGCCATAACAGCAGTAGTTCTTTCACCACCACTCTGAGAATAACCATCCAAAACAACTGGAGAAACACCCCTAAAGCCGATTAAAATCTCTAATCCAGCCTCCTCAACATCATTCAAGTTGACTAACCTAACATATCCTGAAGCTCCAATCTGACTTAAAATTCGACTGTAAATCTTGTTTACTTCATTTAAAACACTAGTAATTGCTCTCCTCCAAGCTTTAACTCTATCATCAAGCTCCTGGAGTAAAAGTCTCCTATTCCTCTCAAGAACATTAATCTTCTCAGCCAACTCCTCAAAGGTTCTAGAGTAATTCAAATACATCTTCTCAATATCATCTGAAACATCCCCAATATACTCCAATCGAAGCTCAATAGCCCTAATCTCATCTAATAATTGGGAGGGATCTCTAACAAGCTTGGGAGGAAAACCTAAAGCTTCAGCTTCACGTTTCAATTCACCTAACTCTTCAAGCTCCCTAGCTAAACTTCGCTTTAAACTCTTTAACTCAGATTTAGACATATCTAATTTGAACTGCAACAAAGCACCTTGAACTCTATTCTCAATATACTTTTCAGTCAATCGACTAATACTATTATCAATCTCATCCAACTCCAATTGAATCCTAGCCAATCGATCCAAAACTTCATCCAATTTGTCAGAGGAAAAAACACCAAATAACCTCTCAACCTCATCCTTACCAATGCTTTTAGCCAACTTACTGATTAACTCAACTCTACCAACATCACGACTAACCTCAATTAGATTATTTAAAATAGACTTACGGCTCCTAAAAAGACTAGACAGCTTATCCTTTAAATCCAAAGTTTCAAAATCAATTTTCTCAAGTCTCTCTCGCATAGACGATATTTTATCATCCAGCCTTCTAATCTTCTCCTCAATACTTCTCACTGAAGTCTCCTTCCTATACACTTTAGCCCAAGCCAACTCTAATTTAAGACTCTTCAAATTACCTTCAAGCTTTCTCTTCAACTCTAACTTCTCATACTCACCCTTCCAGAAATCTAGAGTACTCTTAGCCCTTTCAAGTAATCTCTGAACATTTTCCTCCTCCTTCAAAATCTTCTTTAATCTATCCTTAATCTCCCCAACCCTACGTCTATAACCAGACAATCCAATAGCATCCTCAAAAATCCTTAACTTCTCCTTGGGAGAAACTACAGCAAACTCCTCAACCATATTTTGATGCATTATAGTCAACATATTATCAGGATTAAAGCCGAGGGAAACCAAAATCTCCTGAACTTCACTCTTAGTCTTAACTTTACCATTAACTTCAAACCAATATGAACCATCTAAACGCAAATACCTTGAAATTCTAATAGTATTAGAATGAATTTTAGGATAAGGCCTACTCCTGCCCCTAGGAGAATTATCTATAATAATTGTAACTCTAGCTAATTTCTCCCCCCACCTAATTAAATCGCTAAGCCTTCTCCCCCGCTCAGTATAAGCTTGACCCAATGCAACAGATATTCCTAACAGAATGGAAGATTTACCAGCACCATTAGGCCCACAAATCAAATTTAATCCAGGCTTAAGGTAAACTCGACCATACTCATAAGACATGAAATTCTCTAGTATAACTTCACGTATCAGCACTAACTAGACCCCTCAACAATAACTAATAAATACACACATAAAAATTTGAGTCAAACCAGCAACAATAATATAATAGCAGGGTGAAAACAATGGTTATAGCTGGAAAAATCTTTAAGCTAAGAGAAAAAATACCTCTAAGAACCATAGCTACAAAGCTACTAGACTACCAAACAGAGGAAAGCATAGAAGAAAATTCAAATAAGTTCACATTACTCACAGAAATAACAGATTTAGACTTAGCGGGAAATAGATTGAGAGGCCTATACTCAAAGGACATACTAATAAAAGTAACCAGAAGAGGAGAAAAGGTTCCAGTAATAAAGACCCTAGAAGCACCATTCACATTCACCGTGAGGAATGATGAAGTTCTATTAACTATAGTTGGAAAGAAAAATTGGGCAAACTATGTTGCAAATGAACTGAGCAAAATAATATTCATAGCGATAGGAGGAATAGTTGAAGCGAAAATAGCTCCAGAAACTCTACGCCTATATCATGAAGCAAACCCTGAAGGTACAAAGGTAATATTCTTCGACAATGTAGACATACCAAACATAGATAAACTAAGCCTATATGGACCAGACTTAAGAAACACAATGCTCTATAGCGAATATTTAACTCACGGGAACATATGGTATATTGTAGCAACATCAAAAAAATATGGATACATAGTAGGAGTAACTAGAAATTGTGTAGTAACTGTGTTCAGCAGAATAGATGAATACACATTCTTTAGATTCGTAGAAGAAGAAATATTCCCATTGATAGAGAAATCATAACTAGCAACAATTAAATCCAGTTAAAATCAATGAGAAATAGAGGTGGAAAAATGGTTAGAGAAGCAAAAATCGGAAGAATAATTGTTGAAAGATTAAATAAAGATGGAGATCTACTAGAAGAAATAACGGAAGTTGCGAAAAAATCAAAAGTTAAAGGAGGATTCTTAACAGTAATAGGAGCACTATCAAAAGCAGTCTTCGGATTCTATGAGGAAGGTGAATACAAAAAAATAGAGATAGACGGCCCATTAGAAATACTCTCATGCATAGGAAATATCTCAGAGACAGAAGAAGAAAAAATAATCCATGCCCACATAACAGTCTCAAACAAAAAGGGTGAAGCATATGGAGGACACCTATTACCAGGATGTATAATTGAGCCAACAGCAGAACTAATAATAATTGAAGGAGAAAACCTAATTCTAAAAAGAAAATTAGATGAAAAAACAGGGTTAAAACTACTTGAAACTTAACCTTCACCCTCAAATGTGGAAAGTACACCTAAAAGAAAAATAACAATAGTCATAGGATAACCAGTTGAATCAACTAGATCATTTACATCAAAATCAGGATTACTTCTCAAAACACTTATAATCCTCAAAGCCATATCACAAAAAACATCAAGGACACGTTTACTCTGCCTCTGTATCATATCCAAGGCAGAAACTGCAGTCTCAGGTAAATCTTCATTTCGATCTTCACCGATAACAGAAATAATACCATCACAACTCAACTTAACCCTCTTAACACCCTTAACCTTCATCCAGTCCTCACGATCAATATCCATCAAAAGCATAAACCTACCCTTATAATTCTTAAGCATATACTCCCTCGCACTCCTTAAAACCAGAAGCTTCCTTAAACTATCACCAATTCGCTTAGCAATGAAAACACTGCCATCATCCACATTAAAAGCTAAAAAATAACCCTCATCAAGAAATCTAAATAAATCAGCCAAATTATCTACACTATCCCTCAAAATCAACCCTCACAAATTAAATGCTCGCAATACGAATAAATAAGTGTTAATGAAAACGTGAAATTAAAATTAGACTACTACAAAAAATTAATTTGACCGATGAAGAAAACTCCCGGCAATGAAGAAATGATTAAAACTTACCCAGCTGAGGACCTAATCCATCAATACAATAGATTCGATCCCTAAATTCCTCTTAATCCACCTGGCAAATCTCTGAGCATAATAACCAAAAGTATATATAACCTTAGGTTTAGCCTCCTCAATATAGCTGACAAGTTGAGGAAAATCAGCATGACTACTCAAAGGAAAACAGGCGTCAAAATTCCTATAAGGATAAATTAGAGTCCAGCCAGTTGCAATAGCCTTAAGAAAACCAAATCTCTCAGCCAACTTAAAGGCATCCCTACTGGAAAAAACAGCTGGAAGAGATCTGCTCTTTAAAACTTCTCGCCCCTCCCTACTAGACAAATTTACACATTCAAAATTAAAGCCGCAATCCTCATATACCCTATTAACCCTACTGATTTTATCATCAATTAAAACCTCAATTCCAAGCCATTCATTAAATAAAGCAATAAGCTCTTGAGCCTTACCGATGGAGTAAGCTATGAAAACAGGTGCACAATCAGAATTCAATAAGGATTCAACCCAATTAGTTATATCGGCATAAACGCTATCTCGACTTGGAAAAACTAAGCTCCAATAACCATAAGTTGAATCAATTATAAGCTCATCACACTCAATAGGCTTAGCTGGCTTAGTTATAAGAGTCTCCTCTAAATTTAAATCACCAGTATAAACAAGTGAAGAAGAATGCTTTGAAAACAAGAACTGAGAAGAACCTAGAATATGACCTGAATCATAAACCTCAATATCTAACCCACCCACATTAAATCTCTGAGAAGGAAAAAACACGGGAAAAACATCATTAAGCCTCCTACCAGTCTGAGCTTCATACAGCTTAATAGTAACATGTGAAGCCAATTTAGGCTTACTAGACTTAAAGCCAGAAATATGATCACCATGAGCATGACTAATTAATATAAAATCACCCTCCGCAACCCTAGATAAAGGATCAATGGAAAATGAAAAATTCTCCAGGAGGAGGAGAATACCCTTAAACCAGAAAACACTCCAACACTTATTCATAGCTAGAAAGCAATAGCCAACTACACTAAAATATGCTTTTCCACTCACTACTTACCCTTAAAAAGCTCACTTAAAGGCTTTCTCTCACCCTTCTTCTCATAATAAATCCTTAGAGGCAAACGAATATGATAACCCAAATCATAGAAAAGCCTATAGAGAGCATGCCCGCTAATAGGCTCTTTAACCTTACCCTCCTCAATTAATTTAACTAAAACCCTTACAATATAATCAGTAACTAACGGAAACTGTTCCTTAGCATACCTTAAAACTTCCTTGGCCTTAGCTGTAAGACATTCACTCAAAATTTCTTCAGGTGACTTTTTAACCCTCTCTTTACCCCGCTTATGCTTCATCATCCTTTGAAGTTGAGCTAGCTTCCTCATCTTAATAAGCTCAAGTTCAATGTCCTCTTCATCCATAACTCACACCCATAGAAAAATAATAGAAGTATCCAATAACCTTATCGCTCATATAAGAGAGACTTCAACGTATAAGCTAAAACAATTCTCGGCAACAAAACTGGAACATTATAGATAGACTTAAACACCATTAAATCCCTAGTAGAAAAACCGATACAGTCTAGAACAACCAAGCCCACTCGTCTCACCTTAAAACTTAGGGCAATTTCCTCAAGTATTCTACTTCTCTCATCAAAAGAAATGTAAGGTGAAACATATTCAACAACAATCTCTCCACAACTCACCCCAGACCATTTCTTAAATCCAAAATCAACCTGCAGAGATGAGGGCATAACTACACCTAAAACTTGGCTACTGGAAATTGAAGCTTCAACCATACCCCTAAGAACGGGTTCAGGTTTAACTAAAGGAACATTAACCTTGAAAGATGGAAAAGTTCCTGAACACAATAATCCAATAATCTCAACACCCATACCCTCAAGAAAACTAATTTTACGTTGTAGTAATGGAATTAATTTCTCCTTAGAAACCTTAACTTCTAAGCCATTCCTAAGCCTACTCACATATACGGTTTCACCACACCTTGGAGATAGCTCTAAAATCTCCTCATAGGAAAGATCATCTAAAGCACCAGCCTCAATAACCTCAAAATCTCTGCCTAGAATATCAGTAATCTCAGGAACCACATCAACCCTAGGGGATTGACCAATAGTTAAAAAGCCAACTCGCTTAACCATAAAGCTCACAATTATAAAGTGATAACTAGACAGTATTTAAGGATAAGCAAAGGAGAGGAAAAATGAGGGAGTTAAAAATCGAAGATTTCTCAAAAATAGTTCATGTCACCGATCCCCAAATTACTAGAGATGGAAGAAAAATTGCATTTACAGTTATAAGACCAGTACTGAAAGAAAATAAGTATAGATATGAAATATGGGTTGTAGATTTAGAAAAACAAGAAACTGTTTATATAGTATCATCCCGCAAAAAAGAGCATACCCCGAGATGGAGTCCCTCAGGTAGAAAATTCATATTCATATCGAGAAGAGGATTCAAGAAAAAGGAAAAAGGAAGCGCAATATACTTATCAGTACTAGCAGGAGAACCAAGACTAGTAGCAAAAAGAAAAGAGGGATTCAGTCAAATTAGATTTCTAAATGAAGATGAAATCGTAGCATTATCACCAGTACCAATAAGAGAAATTGACAAAGATGAAGACTATGTAGAAATAAGAGATCTACCTCCATGGTTTGACAAGACAGGATTTATAGATGAATATCGAAACCAAATATTCCTGATAGACGTGAAATCTGGGCAATCAAAACAAGTAACGAAAAGTAGAAGCAACATAACCTATATTTCACCATCAAACTCAGGTAACAAAATTGCATATATAAGGGAAGTAGACTGGAGAAATCCACTAAAAACTGAAGTAAGAATTATAAATATAAAAAATGGTGAAGACTACCAGGTAGTAGAGCCAAAATATAACTTTGTAAGTGTTGAATGGAGCCCCGACGATAAGAAACTAGTACTCCATGGGAACAATATGAAAAGAGGATTATCAAGCCATAATCACATATGGGTTACATCAAGCCAAGAAAAAGCAACACCAATAAACTTAACAGAAAAACTAGACAAAAACACTAATCCAGCCATCTCATGCGATATATTAGGGCCCCAAAGAATCTACTCACCACCCCAATGGAGAAAAGAAAACATCTACTTCATAGTAAATAATGGAGGAAGAGGACACCTATATAAAGTAAATCAAAACAAGAAGATAAAACAAGTTTTAATTGGAGAATTTGCAATCTTCAACTTCAGCATTTCTAAGAATGGAGAGAGAATCGCATTAATGAAGGTGGACAGTGAAACCCCAACCGAAATATACCTCTATGAAACAACAAGAAACAAGTTAACAAAATTAACACATTTCAACAATTGGTTCAAAAAAGAAATTAAAATCTCAAAAATACACAATGTAAAAGTTAGAGTAAGCGATGGAGAGGAAGTAGAGGCATGGTATATTGAACCAGTAAACAAGCAACAACAAAACAAATATCCAGCCATATTATTCATCCATGGAGGACCAAAATCATCCTTTGGACCAATACTAAACTTCATGCATCAATTAATGGCAGCCAACAACTACTACGTACTACTAATAAACCCTCGGGGTAGTGACGGATATTCAGAAAAATTTGCAGATATTAGAGGCCGTTACGGAGAAAGAGACTACAAAGACATAATGGAAACTTTAAACCAACTATTAGAAATTATACCAAATATCGACCGAGAAAGACTAGGAGTAACAGGAATAAGTTATGGTGGATTCATGACAAACTGGATAGTAACACAAACAAACATCTTTAAAGCAGCAGTGTCAGAAAACAGCATAGCAGACTGGATAGCAGACTTCTGGTCAAGCGATATAGGATACTATTTCGATCCTGATCAAATTGGCGGTACACCAATAGATAAAATAGAAAACTACCTTAAGCAAAGCCCAGTATACCATATCAAAAATGTTAATACACCAATCCTACTCATACACAGCATGGAAGATTACAGATGCTTCATAGATCAATCACTAGCCTTCCACATAGCCTTGAAATTCTACAATAAGGAATCTAGACTAATAATATTCAAGAAAGGAAGCCATGGACACAGTATACTTGCAAACCCGAGACATAGAAGAAAGAGATACAAGATAATACTAGAATACTTTAATGAGAAACTAAAACAGCCAACATAAAATCCATCAACTAAACAAGAAAGATACAGACTAAAGAAAAACATGATGTCACCAATACAGTGAAGCAAACACACTACAAAAATAAAATAACATTAAAATTCAAAAATTTCATCTTAAATAAGCATAAGCGAGTAAAATTTATTAGTAATCAAAATATCTACAAAACTGAGAGCCTTGACCATCAGAATTTACTGTGAAAGATGTAAATTTGTGTTCTATCGAGGCGATGAACTAGCAAACCCGCAAGACATCATAAGAAGATATGGTGGAAGATGCCCGAAATGTTATAAACCATTAAAATTAGAAGCTTCAAAAGTGATTGTAAAAACACTTAAACAATAATTAAGGCCCAATATGACCATATCGTGTTTGAGCGATCACAATCCTCAACCCAGCCTCCTCCAATATTTTCTTTGCCCGCCTCATCTCAAGAAAACTAGGCCACTTCAAATCTCTCCTCCTAAATTCAGGTCGATAATCTAAAAGACAAACTTGAATGTCAGGGTTAATTCCAACTAACTTACATCCAATATTAAACAATTCTTCACCACTCATCCAAGCTCCATTATATGGAATACCAACTCCAAGAAAAACTCTATCAGAATACTCATCTACGATATACTTCACAGCATCCCAAGCAGTATTCAAGTAAAATTTAGCTAGATCCTCATCACAAACTCCAGTAACCTCAATAAATGTATCTAAATTTAAAGCCTTAATATCAACGCCGATATCAGTAACCCCAGCTTCAACAAGCTCATCAATATAATCTCTAGTTAAGAGTGAAGTGTTAGTGTCAAGATGAAGCCTAGCATTCTTATCTGGATTTAAACGCTTCAATTCCCTAAAGAAAGCAATCAACCATTTTCGATTGAGTGTAGGCTCACCTCCAGAAATGGCCATTCTATTAACACCATAATTTCTTCTAAATAGACTTAGCTTTCCAGCTGCAAATTCAGGTGTGATGGGATCCATATTATTTCCATAAGTCACCGTCCAATTTTGACATTGGGGACATCGAAAATTGCATCCATGAGCAAAACAAGCCACCTCAATATATGCACCCTTTCTTTTCAAATGCCAGGGAGTCCCAACGCCGCCAACAGAATGAGGCATAAAACCAGAGACAATTCTAACTGGATTAAAATCAGCCTTTAAATCCACATTCATTCCATCACGAATAGGTGTAATGCACAACTGTGAAACTCTTCCATCAACAAGTACACCACATGCAAAACAACCACCAGTCTCACATGGAGTAAAGATACCATCCCCAAACGGAAGTTTAGTGAAGGAGAAACCAGCAATCTCTAAAGCTCTTTTCAACGTTATTCTCTCAGGAAAATGGAAAATCTCCCCATTAATCTTAACTCTAACAATTTTTCTCTTACTATCATCAACAATTCTCTTAACAGCCTCATTAGGGCAGCCTAAGAAGCAAGCTCTACAATCAACACATACATCTCTACCGGGACAAGCAATATACCAACTGCAAAAACCACAATTTCTACACTTTGAATAGTCAACTATACATTTATAGAAAATCATAACTCAACTCCAAGTAAATCTATTTAAAAATAAACCAATTAGTTTGTCGGCGGGATGTTTATAAGGAAGAAAATTAGGAAAAGCTGATGAGTAACATGAATTTGAAGCCTCAGCTACATGCAGTATTCAAAGAAGGATGTCCAAATTGTGGAGGTGAAATCTCTGACATTAGGCTACAATACAAGCTTCCATGCAGAAAATGCATACCAGTACCAGACAAAAAACTTCTAAATAAAGTTAAAAAGCTAAATGAAATAGAAATCAGAAGACTAGTAGTAAAAATACTTAAAGAAAATGGAAAATTAATGGAGTATAAGAAGCTGGCAGCATTAGAAAGTATAGTTGAAGAGGTAAACCAGTTATTCTACAAAGCAACAGGATGTAAATTATGGAGTGCCCAGAGAACATGGTGTAGAAGAGCATTAACAAACAAAAACTTTGCAATAATTGCACCAACAGGAATGGGAAAAACAGTATTCGGAATAATACTATCCATATACTTTGCATCTAAAGGCATGAGATCATATATAATATTGCCAACATCACTACTAGCCTATCAAGTCGAAACAAAAGTAAAAAATTTTATAGAAAAATTAGATTTGAATATTAGAGTATTAGGATACCATTCAATATTAAAGAGAAAAAAGGCTAAAGAAACACTTAAAGAAATAACTAAAGGAAAATTCGAAATTCTAATAACCACCTCATACTTTCTACCAAGATACTTTCATTTAATAGAAAATCAAAAATTCGATTTCATATTCGTAGATGACGTAGACTCATTTATGAGGAGATCAAAAAATGTTGAGAAAGTACTAGTCAATTTAGGATTAAATGAAAAAATAATTGATCTAGGCTTTAAACTCATCCAATTAAGAACTAGGCTTAGGAAAATACTTAGACAAAGAAGAATAAACACATCTGAATTAAACGAAGTTAGAAATGAAATAATCAAAATAGAAGACGAAATAAGGAAATACAAACAAAACAATAAAGTCGGACTCCTAATAGTATCAGGAGCATCAATCAGAGCTAGAAGAACTAAACGTATAAGATTATTCAGAGAATTACTTGGATTTGAAATAGGGGGGAAAGCAGAGGGAATAAGAAATATCGTTGACATCTATGTAAAACCAAAAAATGTAACCAAGAAAGTAATTGAACTAGTAAGAAAACTTGGAAGTGGAGGACTAATCTTCACACCCATGGATAAGGGGGCAACCTATGCAAAAGAAATAACTCAACTATTAGAAAAAAACGGAGTAAAGGCAACAACCTACGAAAAAGCAAAAGGAAAAATATTAGAGAAATATCGATCAGGAGAATATGACATACTAGTAGGAATAGCTTCATATAGAAGTCCACTATCAAGAGGAATAGACCTCCCAGAAAGAGTGAGATACGCAATATTTGCAGGGGTACCAAAAATAAAAATAAGTCTAGATATCGAAGAATATAGACCATCTAAAGCTATAATACTACTAGCAAATCTAAGAGACTTCATTGAAAATCAAAGAGAAAGAGACTTAATAGACAAGTACATTGCTGACTTAAGAAGATTCTCAGCTATGATAAGAAGAGATGAAATGTTGAAAATAATCGAAGCAATAAGAAATAGTGAAAAACTAGAAGGATTCTATGGAAGAGTACAACAATTATTTATAGAATCAGCAAACCTCTTAAAGGAAATATTAAGCCGAAAAGAAATAAAAAAGAAAATCAAGGAAAGCCCATACGTATCAATGGAAATAAAAGATAAACCATACATCATAGTACCAGATGTAGTAGGATATATACAGGCATCAGGGAGAACATCAAGACTATATGCAGGAGGAGTATCCAAAGGAGTAGCCATAGTCATAGTTGATGATAAAAAAGCATTCAATGGCCTAGTAAGAAGAATGAAATGGTATGTAGAAGATGTACAATGGCTAAACCTAAACGAAACAAATCTAGATGAAATAATGAAGGAAGTAGACAGAGACAGACAAACAATAAGAAAATTAGCAGAAGGAAAAATTCTACCAGAATTCAAAGACATTGTAAAAACAGCATTACTCGTAGTAGAATCTCCAAGTAAGGCTAGAACAATCGCTAAATTCTTCGGAAACCCCTTCAGACGTGAAATTAATGGGGTAACCATACTAGAAGTCAGCACAGGAGAATATATCTTAAGCATAGCGGCAAGTATGGGACATGTATTTGACCTAGTAACCACAGAAGGCTTCCATGGAGTAAGACCAATAAATGGCACCTTCATACCAGTCTACTCAACCATAAAGAGATGTAGAAGATGCAATGAACAATTCTCAGATCCAATAGAAAAATGCCCACTATGTGGAGGAGACTTATATGACAAATCAACTATAATCAATGCATTAAAGGAAGTAGCAAGTGAAGTAGACATATTATTAATAGGAACAGATGCAGATGCAGAAGGTGAAAAAATAGGATGGGACATAGCACAAGCACTAGCACCCTATACAAAGGAAATAAAGAGAATAGAATTCCACGAAGTAACCCAAAGAGCATTATCAAAAGCACTGAAAAACCCAAGACAAGTAAACTTAAAACTAGTTGAATCCCAAATACTAAGAAGAATAGAAGATAGATGGATAGGCTTTGAACTAAGTAAAAAAGTACAAAGAAAATTTAATAGAAGAGACTTGTCAGCAGGTAGAGTACAAACACCAGTACTAGGATGGATAGTTAAAAGAACACAGGAAAACAGGAAAAACGTAAGAGAATTCCTAGAAATAACACTTGAAAACAATCTGAAACTAATACATAGCCTACCCAAACTTAGAAAGAAAGAAATAAACAAAATAATCGAAGAAATAGCACAATCACAATGTGAAATTATAAGCATTGAGACCCAAGAAACCCAAATAAATCCCCCACCACCATTCTCAACAGACTCCCTACTAAGAGAAGCATCAACCATATTAAGGCTAGGAGTAAAAGAGACAATGAATCTAGCCCAAGACCTATTCGAAGTAGGACTAATAACATATCATAGAACAGATAGCATAAGAGTCTCAGGAGTAGGCATGAAAATAGCCAAAGACTACATTACTGAAAAATGGGGGCAAAAATATGTAAAACTACGCCCCTGGAGCAAGGAGGGAGCACATGAATGTATAAGACCAACAAGACCAATAGATGCAGAGCGTTTAAGAAACCTTATTGCACTAGGAATAATGAGATTTGCGAAAAAACTGACATCAAGACACATCTCACTATACAACTTAATATTCAAGAGATTCATAGCAAGCCAAATGCAACCAGCAAAGGTTATCAAACAAAAAATTATATTAAAAATATTAGACTGGACTCTCCAAACCGAAGGATACATAGAAGTAAAGGAACAAGGATACCTAAAAATCTACCCAATAAAGCTAATACCCAAAGTGACAGAAAAGAAACTAAAGGTAAAGAATATTAGGCATTGGAGGGCATCAATAACTCCAATGTTCACAGAAGGAGAAATCATAAGACTAATGAAGGAAAAAGGAATAGGAAGACCATCCACCTATGCCAAAATACTCTCAACACTCCTAGAAAGAAGATATGTCATACTAAGTCCAAGAAAAAAGCTTATAGCAACAAAACTCGGACAAAACGTCTACACCTACTTAAAAGAAGCCTTCAAAAAATATGTCTCAGAAGAAACAACTAGAAAACTTGAAAAACTAATGGAAAAAGTAGAAGAAGGAAAACTAAACTATATGGATATACTCAGAAACCTACATGAAGAAATAAGGCAGATAGAAAAAGTAATCTAATTCTCCCTCTCAAGGAAATCAGTCAGTTTTACATCACTAACTTTCTTCTTTAAAATCTCAGCACACCTCCTTGGATCAAGCCTTTTAAACTCAAGATGTAAAGTCTTCAATAGGGCAAGAGCATTTTTATTAATATCAGGAGCAATAAGAATCCCTCTCACCTCTCTATAGGGACTTTTACGTTTAATCACATCAACATACTTTGAAAGCTGAATCACAGCATCTCTATCAGCAACTCTACGCTTCAACTCTAAAACGACAAATCTACCCTTGGAATCAATACCATAAAGATCAATGAAACCTGGTTCCACTGGCTTCTCATAACTTATAATTTTCAATCCCTCCTCAACAAGTTCAGGACAAATTATAATAGCCTTCTGCATATCATGCTCAGAAGCATAAAGAGAAAAGACACCCTTATCAACTAAATCCAAAATAGATGAAAAATAAACCTCCCTAAAAACTATGTCAACTATCTCCCTAGGATGCCTCCTAATAGCCCTAATCCTCAAATAAGAATCATCCACCAAGTCAACATGAAAAATACAATCCGGAGGTTGCCAATTAACAGGATTAACATCCCACGGCCTATGAATTTGAATTGAACCATCAGTCTTCAAAATTACGAGGCGCTCACCATAATTCAAAGTAGAAGAAGCTCTACCCCTATAATCAACCCTACATAAACCAACGAGAAGAATCATCTTTCTTCTCTCAATAGCATGTCTTAAATCAGAAATCATCTCGCTTAATTTTCGATTTGAAATTATTTTCACAGGATTGCGATTACCAGTCAATTCAACCACGATAAATATTAATAGAAATCTACAATTTAAAGCTGGAGGCCCATGGAAAACAAAAAACAAATAATCATAAAATATAATACAACATGGAAATCCTACGATGAATTATATGGAGAAGAACAGGACAGAAAATATAATATAATACTCAACCACCTCCCCCAAGCAAACAATATAGGAAAAATTATAGACTTAGGATGCGGAACAGGAAACTTCATAAACAAAATAATAAGCAAAGCAAACTACATAATAGGAATAGACATATCCAAGAACATGCTAATAGAAGCAGAAAGAAAAACGAAAAAATACAACTGGAAAAAATCACTAGTAATAGCAGATGTAGAAGCAATCCCAATAAAAAACAATAGCATAGATTATGCCTTCGCCATAACAATACTACAAAACCTACCAAACCCAACCAGATTCCTAGAAGAAATCAATAGAATCTTAAAGAAAAAGGGAAGAGCCGTAGTCACAGCACTAAGAAAAGTCTATCAACCCAAAAAAATAGACAAGATAATTAAATCAAATAAGAAATTTAAAATAAAAAAGGTAATTAACCTAGAAAACATTGCAGATATAATAGTGTTTCTCCAAAAAAGCATTGAAAGTCAAATAGCCACGTCTAAGTCTTAAATGCTTATGCTCTTCCTAACTCTAAACTCTACCTCATAAACCCTAAAACCTTCATTCAAGAATAACTGAACCACCCTATCAAACTGAGAATCAACCGAAATACAAATCTCCTTCAAACCAAACTTCTCAGCCAATATTCTTAAAGCTGAAATTAAACACCTAATATCACTTGGATTATTAACATCTCCCACTGCAGCATAGTCAACATATAACTCGTAACCCTCAACGTAACACTCAATATAACAAGCTAAAACATCATTTTCAAATACTGCATAGCACTTCTTTTCAAGCTTACAGTTCAAAGATTTAAGTAGACGACGCATTAGCCTATTCCACCAAACAAGAGGCTTTAAGTGACGATGGAAAACAGCACTAACATCATAATTTTGAATCTCCATGCTATCAACATTTCCGTGAACCTTGACTCTAGTTAAGTTAGCGGTTAAATTCAAAGTTGAACCGGTAATCCGATATCCACGTTTCAAGTAAAAGTTTAACGCTACAATATCACCAGACTTAACACTCAACTCTACATGTTTTATATTGTTAGAAGCCATAATATGCTCTACATAATTTAAGAGCGCAGTTCCAATACCATTACCCCTATAAGATGGATGAACAGCAATCTCATCGATATATCCAGTCGAAGGGGAACAAATAAAGGCAATAATATAACCAATGATCTCACCTTTACCAGCTAGTTCGGCAACAAATAACATTACATTCCTATTACTCATCTTAGATGAAACATCTACTAAGCTTTGATACCATTCTTTATCTTCTTCATCAATATATGGTATTGCACTCTTATGAATAGCAAAAAGCGATGTAATCTCCACTGAAGATGCAGGTCTTATTAAAAACTCTAACTTACCCTTATTATTACTAATTAGTCAAGAAATCATAATTCTCCCAACCATTAAAGGCGGACTCTTTCACCTCAACCTCCAATGAAGAAGGAAAAACAAGTATATAAGTTTCACGTTAAAAAACAAAGCTTCAACCATAAGGAAAACAAAAACTATATATAACATCCAGTAAAGTTAAAGGACGATAACAAAGATTGTGAGGGGCGAATTTGCGGAGTGAACCTTTAAAGCTTCTTAATCGAGCTGTAAACAGCAAGGTTATAGTAAAACTAAAAAGCGGTCATGAATACGTAGGAATACTTGAAAAATGCGACAATTGCATGAATCTAATATTATCTGACGCAGAAGAAACAAATGATGGAGACCCAATTACGAGATACGGTAAAATATTCATTAGAGGAAACAATGTACTATACATAAAAATTGAAACTCCAATAATATAACTGAAATTTAGATCTTAGACAATATTCATAGTTTAAGGTCATTTCAAGAGTCCATATTACCAAACAGTTTCTGAAAACTCAGTTATCAACCCTTCAATTGGTATAGCGTAGGGCTTTAACTTCTCAACGATTATTGAACGAATAACCTCCTCATAATCACTATAGACACACCATAAATCTAAACCTTTAAGTTTCTGGCAACCAACCAAATATTTTATTTTCTCACCAAACAAGACACCCTCCACTTCAATTAAACTATCATCTTCACTAAAAATTGCTGGTCGATAGTCATAGATATCACATGGCGGGTATTCATCAGTCACTGATGAAAATTCATATAGAACTAGACCATCAGTAAATCTAATTGTGACCATTCTATTATAAAAGTCAATTAAATACCATATTGCCTCCGGCTTCAACTGCTCTAAAATTTTTTCACATTCATCCCAAGTATTAATTGTCGCGATCAACACACCTCTCACCTCGAATATAAGATAAAGTTTTAGAGTTTAAATACTTTGCATAAATATATAGAATGACGATATGAAAAATATTCTCATTAGGAATATTTTTTTCAGAAAAAGGTAATATAAATGAAGTATACTGTGTGATTGTAACAATAAATCTTAAATGTGGTTAACATCAAGTAAAACCTTCAGAAATAATAGGTGTGTGAGAAATGGAAGAAGAAAGAAAAATGAATATTGAGCAACTTAACCAGAGAACCATCGAAGAATTAAACACAGAAATTGTAGAAAGAAAAGGACGCGGCCACCCTGATTACATTGCAGATGCTTCTGCAGAAAGTGTAAGTCTAGCCTTATGCAAATATTATATGGAAAAATTTGGCACAATTCTTCACCACAATGTTGACAAAGGATTAGTAGTGGGTGGAAGAGCAAATCCAATCTTTGGGGGAGGATGTGTAGAGGAGCCTATATATATAATAATTGCAGGAAGAGCAACAAGTCAAGTAATTAAAGACAAAGAAATAATAAGGATACCAGTGGGGTGCATAACAGTAAATGCAGTAAAGCAATTCATAAAAGAAAATTTCAGATACCTAGATCCAAATAAACATGTAATAGTAGACTACAAAATAAGACCAGGATCAGAAGACCTAGTAAAAGTATTCGAACTAGGGAAAAAAATACCATTAGCAAATGACACATCCTTCGGAGTAAGTTTCGCTCCTCTCTCACAAACTGAAAGACTAGTCCTAGAAACCGAAAAATATCTAAACTCAAAAAAAGTGAAAAAGGAATTACCAGAAGTAGGAGAAGATATTAAGGTTATGGGACTAAGGAGAAATAAAGAAATAGAGCTTACAATAGCAGCCGCCATGATAAGCCATTTAATACCAGACATGGACCACTATATAAGTGTAAAGGAAGAAGTAAAGAGAAGAATTGAAGATTTAGCAACAAAAATAACAGACTATCCAGTTAGAGTTAAAGTAAATTCCGCAGACAAAATTGAGAAAGGCTTGGTATATATTACTGTTACAGGAACATCAGCAGAAAGTGGTGACGATGGAAACACTGGAAGAGGAAATAGGGTAAATGGATTAATAACACCATGTAGACCCATGTCAATGGAAGCAACAGCAGGTAAAAATCCAGTTAGTCATGTAGGAAAAATATACAATGTAATAGCAAAGATAATTGCAAGCAGAATATATGAGGAAGTAAAGGGGATAAAGGAAGTATACGTGAAAATCCTAGGTAGAATTGGATGGCCCATAAACGATCCAATGCACATAGACGTACAAGCAATATTGGAACCAGGATACAAAATATCAGCAATTAAGGGAGACATCGAAGGAATTGTAAATGAAGAATTAAACAATATAACCAAAGTAACAGAGCTAATACTAAATGGAAAGGTTGAAATCTTTTAAATCTCCAACACGTTCTCTACGATACTCATCGAGAAGAGCCTTCAATCTACGTAACTCCCTCTCCTCAGACTTTCTAGCCAACTCCTCCTTAACCTTTGCAGATAAATTTTCAATCAAACTCCTCTTTGCAATCGGGAAATTATCAATCCAATTTAACTCAACGTCACTTGCAAGTAAAAAGGGAATCACATATTCCTCAAGTAATTCTAAAATATGTCCAGGGGGAGGAGAAGACCCAACAACACACTTAATCCTAAGTTTAGCCAATTCTTTTATAGCTTCATCATCAGCAACACTTAAATCATAAACATATAGGACATCATCTCGTCCAATATTGTATAAACGAATACTTCTAGACAGATCATCCTTAGTTAAATTTTTAACTGGTTTAAGGGCAATGAACGATCCACTCAAAATTTTAGCAAAAAACTCTCTCCACTTATCAATTTTATCCAACAACCTCTCTCGATCAGTATTAAGAGAAGTGACAAGTTTAGACAACTGATTAACCCTGGATTCAAGTTCTACAATTTCTCTTTGACACTTAATCTTTAAGGTAATATCACTTTGTAAAGACTTAATAATTTCTTCTAATTCCACAATTCTACGATTAAGCTTTTCTATTTTATCTAACAACTGTTTCCTTTGAGATAGTAAGGCTTGAACACGAGTCTTCTCAACCTTCAATCTTTCCTTTAACAACCTTACTTCTTCACTACTAGGAGGCTTAGGCTTAGCTTTTCTCTCTACTATCATTCTGCCTTTAACCTCCCTCACCTTATCCTTCGACTTTAATTTCTCAATAGCATCTTTAATGCTACAACCCTTAATTATAAGAGCTCTCAAATGCTTAATGGGTACGATTACATTAAGTTCACGTGCATGGGCCTCAGCTTGCTCAAACTTATTCTTAAATTTCATATAAGCCTTAACAGCTGCAGAAAGAGCATCCCTCATATGAGAATTCATTGTAACATGTAAGTGAGGCCTAAACTCATCCAAGTAATTTCTTATAATTGACTGCTTCTCAGTAGAGGTTAAACTTTGAGGAGGAGCAAACAAATTAGCATTCAACATAGAAGCTAGCTTCTGGACAAATGCAGGCGGAGGATTAACATCTGAAGCTATAAGAACAGGTTGACCATAATCAATAAGCATATTAATTAGAGCACTCCTACTTAAATGCCGCCTACTAGTCAACAATAGTAAGTTTCCAAACAAGTTTAAAACAGCCACTCCAGTAACTACACCAGGATCAACACCAACAATCAAATAGTCTCTAACCGTCAAAGAAGTAGGTAAATCTTTACCTAAAGGACGAAAATATAATTTAGAGCCATACTCTTTTCTTACTATAACTTTGACATCACCATAATCCTCAGACTTAACTAACCCTCTGATAACATCTAAAGGAGCATAAACTATAAAGAAACAACTATCAAATCCACTTCCACTCTTACGATAAAACATGTCGTAATCTAGACTATGTTCATCCAATAAACCCTTAATCTCTCTGGAAAGCCTCATAACAGAAAGCCTAATTTTACGCTTAAAACGATCCTCACTCATACCACCCTCGCCCGGCCTCCTTCTACGACAAACAATAATTCTAGACTCACCTCCAGACGGATACACAACATATCCTACATTCATCAAAGCCAGCCTAGCTGAAAACTCAGCTGCTTGTAATGGGGAAAGTTTACCAACAACACCTAAACCATACTCTTCTACTAGGACAGATAGAGACTTAAATCCACTAAAAGGAGAACCAGTAACTTGAACCAGCCTCAAAGAAGAAGGTAAAAGTGAAATAAATTTAATCAATTTACGTGTATTAGAGGCAAGTTCGTAGATGTTATCAATTGCTAAAATAGAAGGTTTGAACTTCCAAACAAGCTTAATAAGCTTCCTCCTACTAACACTCTCCAATCTATTAATAATCTTCCCATCCCTAAAAATAACAACAGCATATTTAGGTTGTCTTAAAGCTTGAGGAGAAAACATAGGCATTAAATCAACACCAAAGACTACACTATGAACCATAACGGTTAATCCCCACACTACACTAGTGTAAACTTAAGATCCATTACTCCCCTATAATATATTCAAACACACTATTAAAATCAACCTTAACTCTGAATCTACGCTCAAAAAAACGCGTAACATTAAAGACGTCGCGCCTCAAAAGAAAAAATGCACTGGGATGAACAGCAGATACAAATTGAGGCCAATCAATAATTAAAGGCTTAATCTCAGTAGTAACAATAATGTTATATTCAGATAAATCACCATGAACAATACCAACCTCCCTATAACTTTTCCTAATATTACTCAGAATATCATTTAAAAATCCCATTGGATCAGGCAAGAAGTCACAAATATATAATGGATCACCATCAATAAAACTCATAACAACAACATGCCTATTCCAAGCAATAGGCTTAGGTACACTAACCCCCCTAGGAAAAAGAAGTTTTAAAGCCTCAAATTCATTTCTAGCAGCCATCTTAGACTGAAGCAACCATGAAACCTTATCTTTATCAGCAACATAAGTCCTTACACGTTTAGTCTTCTTAAAACTCGTCCTGCCTAATCTATGAAACTTAACTGCAACCCTCTCACCTGAAGGTGTAATAGCATCATAAACATCAGCCTCCTTACCAATACCCAGGGGCTTACCAATGGCCTCAAGAATATTATTAGAAACCAGATAACTTAAAGCTAAACAGTCATAACCCCACCTAGTCAAACTATAACCCTCATAACCACCAAAACTCCTCCTAACCAAACCCAATCTACAGAGCTTACTCAAGTTCCTGGAAAGAAGAGAAGCATCAATTTTAATTCTCCTGGCAATAAAATCGATTGGAATAAATTCAAATCGAGACATTCCTCTCTCAAGAATCCGTAAAAGCTTGACATCATTCTCTCCAAGTAACTTAAATACAGTTATTGGAAGCATAAATATCAATGCGATAATATAAGGAATAATCTAATAAAACTGTAGCTAAAAAGAGTTGAATTAAAAACTTCAAACAGTATCTTTATTAGAAAAATATTTAAAACCTTAAAAACAAAAAGCTACCAAATCAAAAAAAGTTAAAACTAGATTTTTTTTAATGAAACTAAATTCTGAAAAATCGAAACATACAATAAATTTAAATACTTTAATGCATAAAAACACATTGAAGTAATAGTTTGGAGGTGGATTTCATGTCTACACCAAAAGGCGAAGTATATGAAGAAAATGGAATCTTAGTCGTCAAAGGCGAAGAAGTTGTAAACGTAGCATCAGCACTATCATCAGATACAAGACTGAAAATCCTTGAATTCCTTAGAGGAAGAGAAGCAGACATAGGACAAGTAGCAGAATTCATAAACCAAAGTAAAGCAAATGCAAGTGCACAAATGAGAATATTAGAAAAATATGGACTAGTAAAGACAACATACAAGCCTGGCATAAGAGGAGTAAAAAAAGTTTGTACAACAGACATAAAAGAAGTTAGACTTATCTTGGAATAAACACACTAACAGAGTAATAGTACCATTTAATAGCAAACATAATGCAAATAAGAAGAGAAGAAAAACTCTATTTTTATTGAAATTTAAGTTATTTCTTACGTGACAACCTATAATTCAATGCTGCTTCAACAAATCCAAGATAGGGCGGAGAAGGTCTTCCAGGCCTAGATTTAAATTCAGGATGAGATTGTGAACCCAAAAAGAATGGATGATCACTTAACTCTATAAATTCTATTCTCCTACCATCAGGGCTTCTACCTGAAAATATTAGACCATGACGTTGAAGTATACTCCAATAAGTAGGGTTAACTTCATATCTGTGACGATGTCTCTCATAAATTATTGTTTTTCCATATAACTTGTAAACTAGTGTTCCAGGTTCAATGACAATAGGATGAGCGCCAAGTCTCATAGTTCCACCTTTCTCAATAATACCTCTTTGCTCGGGGAGTAGATCTATAACAGGGTTAGGAGTATTAGGGTCATTCTCAGTGCTATTGGCATCCTTTAAACCAACCACATGACGAGCAAACTCTATAACTGCCATTTGAAAACCAAAACAAACACCCAAAAAGGGTATTTTATTCTCTCTAGCAAACTTTATAGCTAAAATCTTACCCTCCGTTCCCCTAGGACCAAAACCAGGAGGAACAAGGATGCCATCGTAGTTACGGAGTAACTCTAATTCTTCAGGTGACTCTTCAAAAATTTCAGTTTCAATCCAATCAATATTAACTTTAGTTTTAATGGCAGCTCCAGCATGTCTTAAAGCTTCATTTATACTAATATAAGCGTCTGCAAGCTTAGCATACTTACCACACATAGCGATTTTAACTTCATAATTAGTATTGATAAAGGATTCAACAATTCTTCTCCACTCACTCCAATCAGGCTTATTAGCCTTTAAGGCTAAACATTTACAAATATAATCACCCATACCCTGTTCGTCAAGAATGAAGGGAACCTTATAGACACAATCAACAGTATAAGAGGTGAATACAGCCTCTTCAGGGACACTGCCATATAATGCAATTTTACGCTTAGCGGCAGACTCTAAGGGAACACTACATCTAGCAACAATGACGTCAGGCTGAATACCAATTCTCCTTAACTCATTTACACTATGTTGACAGGGTTTAGTCTTCTGCTCACCAGTAACATCTAAAATTGGAACTAAAGCTACATGTACAAAAAGCGTATTGGAAGGTCCTTCCTCAAGCCTCATTTGCCTAATAGCCTCAAGGAATGGAAGACTCTCAATATCACCGACAGTTCCGCCAACTTCAACAATAACAATATCCACATTGCTAATTTTACCAGCTAAACGAATACGTCTCTTAATCTCATTGGTGATGTGAGGAACAACTTGTACACATGCACCTAAATAATCTCCTCTACGCTCCCTCTTAATAACAGTTAAGTAAATTTGACCAGTAGTAATATTGTTATCCCTGGGCAAATTAATATCCAAAAAACGTTCATAGTGACCTAAATCTAAGTCTATTTCCCCACCATCCTCAGTTATAAAGACTTCACCATGCATATATGGATTCATTGTTCCAGCATCAACATTCAAGTATGGATCAATTTTAACTGCAGTTACCTCATATCCTCTAACTTGAAGCATCTTACCAATTGAAGCTGCAACAACACCTTTAGGGGGGAACCCCTAAGTTCCCTTTCCCCACACTCGACAAAACTCCACCAGTAATGAAAATGAACTTAGTCAACACACCACCCCTCACTAACAAATCTTGTTTATACAAACAGTAACATAAAAAATTCACTATCAATAAGCAAAAGCTTCAGGAGGCATATATGCAATTGGAGGTAATCTTCGCTTATGCTTAGAAAACTCCATCATGGATTTAACCCTCAAAACCAAATCTAAAGAAACATTTAATTTCTCAGAAATTTCAGATACACTCAATCCTCTATCAACTAATAAATGCAATATAGGGTCAAGAACATCATAACTTATACCCAACTCCTCCTCTGCTAAATGATCTCTCCACAATCTAGGGCTACTAGGCTTTCTAAGAATATTCTCAGGAACCCCTAAAAATCTACCAAGCATTCTAACTTGAGTCTTATACAAATCACCTAGAGGTAGAATGTCTACACCACCATCACCATACTTAGTAAAATATCCAATTAAAAGCTCACTCTTATCACCAGTTCCAACAACAATCCTACCTTCCAAATTTGCATAATAATATAGAATACACATTCTTACCCTAGCCCTCAAATTTCCACAGGGAACATTAGCATTAAAATTAAAGTTGGGAAGCTCCTTCGAAAAAACCCTAACAATTGGATTTATATCAATCAAATAATAATTAACATTAAATTTCTCAGCAATATCGATGGCATCATCAGTATCCTCAGCTGGAGTAACCTCACTGTCAGGCATAATTAAAGCTAAAATTTTATCAGGCTTAAGAGCCCTAACACACAAATAGAAAGTCACAGTAGAATCAATACCTCCACTTAAACCTAAAACAACACCCCTAATAGGAGGATTAACATAGCTCCTAATAAAATTCTCAATACTCTTAGCTACAACCATCCCATTTATCCTCAACAATCCAATAACCCCAAATAAAGTAGATAAAGGAGAGATAAAATTTTAGTGAAAATCAACATTAAAATTACCCTTGAAAAACCTCATTAAATCCATTTGTCTTTCAATTTTCAAGGGTAAATCAAAAACAGTAATCCTACCAAATGCAGGTAGAGAAACATTAAAAATAACAGTAGAGTTCAATTGAACTCTATTCACCTTAGATTTATGTGCATGGCCATGAATAACCACTGTTGGCTTCCTCGAAAATATGATATCTTCAAACCTTCTACAGCCCATTTCAGGCCAAATATATCTAGCCTCACCACTCAAAGTCCTATAAGTTGGAGAGTAATGGAGAAGGAGAATTGAGAAATCATAATCTACAGCTCTAGAAAGTAATTGATCAATTAAAGAGACTCTACGTGCATATAACTCTTGGATGTTACTAATATTCCTCAACTGCCACTTAGTGGGTCTATCTAAACTACCACGACTACCCACAACATATAGCTTAAAGCCAGAAATACTTAAGTCAACTGAAGAGTCATTAAGCCAAATTACCTCATCAGCATAATCCCTCTCCAAAATAGGAATAACTTCATCATACTCCTCATTACCAAAACAGCCAACAATTAAACCATCATAAACCCTCCTAACAGCCTCCAAAACATCCTTAAACCCTTCAACACTCCCCCTCAAAATCATATCGCCAGCAAATAAAAACAAGTCAATATCACTAGTTAAAAATGAAAGTGCATCAACAAACTGAGGAAAATATTTAGGTGAATGGACATCAGCTACAGCAGCTATTCTCAACCTAGAAGACTGAGTAATCATAGCCCTCCACTAGCACTCATTAATAATTCACTTAAAGGAGGACCAAAAACAATACCCTTACCTGGGACAATATCATAGGTATATATGGTCATATCAATAGGAGACCAACGCATCTTCCTAACATAAATTGTCCTTACATGCTTACCATTAATTCTGGTCAATCCAAGAACAATAATTCCCGAAGCTAAAAATTCCTCTACACCATATCTACTAAGGGAATCAGAGCCAGTTGGAATATCACATGTAACTAATGTAGTACACCCAAGCTCCTCTTCTAAATATGCAACAATCTCTCTAACATACTCCCTAACCCACATCAAATCTCCAGCACCTTGAGCTAAAGCAGAAATTGGGTCAAGTACAAGTCTACTAATAGGCTTACGGCGAGTATATCTTGAAATCACATTGATAAACGCCTTAGACTCCTTACCATGCCTTAAATCTTCAGTTCTCAATCTAATTTCAAAGGGAATTAGATTTCCCTGCTTAATATACTCCTTAAAACTCCAACCTAAACTAGTAGCACCCGTCAATACATTTTGAATACGCTCATCAAAAGAAACATATACACAGTTCTCCCCATTCTTTAAACCATGCATAATGTATTGAAGTGAGAAAATAGTTTTTCCAACCCCAGTTTCACCCGCAATAAGATAAGTCCTACCCTTAATAAAGCCTCCACCAATCAATTCATCCAACTTTGGAATCCCGGTAGATATTCTTTCAAGCATATTCTACACCCACAATACAACACATCTACTCAAACCACACTATACCTTAGATAAAAATTTAACCATTTACCCTAATATATTAAGTGGCGGATGAAGAATGAAAAGTAGAGAGCAATGCGATGATCCCCGACGGGCGAACTGACGCCAACTCATATGAACCTTAGTCCTCCAAAACTCCTCTAAAATCAATCCCATATCATACATTGACTGAAATTCAATAAATTAACAATCCTACATGGACATTTTCCTTATCTACTCAGTCAATACCCCTCTAGTCAACATTTTCAATCTAATATCAGAACATTAATAATTTCTCCATAACCTAAAACTAGAGAAAAAACTACAATCATCATATCGACCCATAACATCAATCTAAAATGAATTAACATGCTATAGAACAATTTAAAAATCTTAAAACACAATTAAAAGAGGGAAACTTTATGGCCGAAGTTAGTAGAATAGAAGAATTAAAGAAACGTGGTGAATTAATTGTCGAAGCACCACTAGAAATAATACGTGAAGCAGCAAAACTCACCCTTGGAATATCAGTAATGGAATTAAGAGAAAATGACAAGATAATATTCACATATGAAAGCCCAGTATGTCCACCAAGAATAATAGCTAGAGAGATAGAACCAGGAAAATATCATATAATATCATCAAACAAGTGTACAATTAGCGACTGCCCCTATTGGGAGAGATGTGCAAGAATAGATACAGAAAGGCTTAGAATTTTTGAAATAGCATTAAACAAGCTACTAGGCAAAAAGGGGAAGATTACATCAAGATATGAGTGGCTGCCTGAGAGAGTGAAGGAAGAAGAACTTGAAAAACTAATTGACAGATTAATTAGAAGACCTAAACCAGAAGAATTATGATGGTGAAAATATGCCATGCACCGTTATTGTAGGTGGATTCTTTGGAGATGAAGGAAAAGGAAAAATAGCATCATACCTAGCAGTAAAAGACAAAATAGACATAACAGTTAGAACGGGATCAGTAAATGCAGGCCACACAGTGGTATTGGGAAACAAGAGGTATAAATTAAGAATCATTCCAAGCACCTTCATATATGAAAAATGTAGACTATTAATAGGAGCAGGAGCAAACCTAAACATCTCCATATTCCTAAAAGAAGTAAAAGAAACAAAAAGTGAAAAAAGAGTTGGAATAGACTTTCAGACATCAATAATCGAAGAAAAACATATCAAGGAAGATAGAGGAAATGAATATTTGTCCAAGAAAATAGGCACTACAGGACAAGGAGTAGGACCAGCAATAGCTGAAAGAGTTAGAAGAAAAGCGAAACTAGCAAGGGAAATAGAAGAATTAAAACCATACCTTACAGATGTAGCTCTAGAAGTAAATAAAGCATTAAACATAGGTAAAAAGGTGTTAATAGAAGGAACTCAGGGAACCTTCTTATCACTATATCATGGAACCTACCCATATGTAACAGGAAGAGATACAACAGCATCAGCCATATGTAGTGAAGCAGGAGTGGGACCAAAAAGAGTAGATGACATATTAATAGTCTTTAAATCATACGTCACAAGAGTGGGAGCAGGACCACTACCAAATGAATTAAGCCCGGAAGAGGTAGATAGAAGGGGATGGACAGAAATTGCAACAGTAACTGGAAGAAGAAGGAGAGCAGCACCATTCAACTTCGAGTTAGCAAAAAGGGCAGTAATGATTAACAGTGCCACACAAATAGCATTAACAAAACTAGACATAGTATATCCTGAATGTAAAGGAGCTAGAAGCTACAATGAATTAAGCATTAAAGCTAGAAAGTTTATAGAGGAAATTGAAAATAAGCTAGGTATACCTGTAACTCTAATTGGAACTGGAGAAGAAGTATATGATATAATCGACTTAAGAAGAGAAAAGCTGGAAAAATAATGAGAAGAAGATACCCCAAACACCCTATAATGAGTGTAGGAGCAATTATAATTGAAAAAGATAAAGTACTCCTTATAAGAAGAGCCGCCCCACCAGGAAAAGGATTATGGGCAGTGCCAGGAGGCACAGTAAGGCTGGGTGAAAGACTAGTAGATGCAGTGAAAAGGGAAGTGAAAGAAGAAACAGGACTTGAAATAGAAGTAGGAAGACTAGTTGACCTAGTGGAAGTTTTAGTAAAAGATGAAAAAGGTAGAATAGAATATCACTATGTAATTGCAGATTATGAAGCAAAAATTATTGGAGGAAAATTAAAGGCATCATCAGATGCACTAGAAGTAAAATGGTTTAATCTAAATGAAGTAGACAAAATAAAGACAACAAAAAGCACCAGAAAAATATTAAGGAAAATACTGGAAGAGAGAAATTTAAGCATAGGTAAATAATGTATTGAAGAATAATTTAAACGTACCATGCATTTGTGCTCTAAACTGAGGTCTAAATGCCATTAACACTATTTTACCCTTATCATACCTAGCTGAAATCATTGCTGGCTTACGGCTTAAACGCTCCTCACCAATAAGCCATCCACTCTGCATGATATCTCGCTCTGGATATGAAGCTACAACCTCATACAACTCATTATTGTATGAAGGTAATATTTGGAGTATAGGGCTGTTATGGAACAGTACATATGCTCTCCTAGGCATACCATAGCCAAGCACATGTTCCGTATCAACATTAACCTTCAACATTGAACCAGGACAGAAGAATTGTTTAGGCTCAACCTCCAGTGATAAATCTTTTATCGGTAATTTAAAGGAAGTTATTGCAAATTCACAAGCCCTATTAAAGGTTACTAGTACACCGCCATTCTTTACAAACTCCTTAAGCTTTTCAACACCCTCCTTCTTCAAACCACTCCTATATTCAGGGGGAATAGGCGGCAAAACAATTGGGCGTTTAAGTCTCTTAGACAATTCCTCTTCAATATTCTCACCAGTAATCATACATGGATAATCACTAGGAAGAATTAGTAAATCCACCTTGTCAGCTAGGTTACCCTCAACAATGTCTTTATCCTTAATAACCTCAAATGGAAATCCATACTGTTCAAGTAGCCATCTAGTCCAGCCTTCATCCATATTCCCACCATAGTATCTCTGATAAATTCCTACTCTCAGCCGCTTAACTTCCCTTAACTCAACATTCAATTCACTAGTTAACGGATAGAAGTCTAAGTGATATAGATCACTAGCCTCTTGAAGCCTCTCTAAAACTCCATCCTGACTTGGAATATAAAAGGTTCCTGATGGAAATGTAATACCATCAACCATCAACTCTCCAGCAATCCTATAAACCTTGAATCCCTCTGAAAGTAGAAGATTTACAGCCTTAAAGCTATCATTATACCTTGTATCCAATAAATAGCCAATCTTGGATTCTTCAATCTTATAGACTGGATACTCCAACTTTTTAACCAATTGAAAAGCACCTTCAAACTTCTCTTCAATAGCCTCCACCTTCACACCCATGTAGTCAGGTATAGTATAGGTGGCAATATCATACGGTCTTATTGGTGTTCCATCCCTAGCCCTAGTCCACTCATTATCAGGATAAATAGTCTTCTCTAAAACATACTTTATGAAAGCTCTCGCAGGCTGAGAAGTAAAGATTACATAGGTTCCAGCAGGATAAGTCTTTCCACCAGCCCTAAAGGACTTCTTAGCTCTATGAACTCTTATGTCAAGTCTTAATAATATTTCAATTAACTTCATCATAGTTAATGGGTCATGCTGATCCAATGGAAGCACAAATGCATAGGGCGGCTCCTTCAATCCCCTCTCAATATTCCTCTTAGCTTTAATATACATGTTCCTAAGCAATGTTTCTCTAAGCTTAGCAGCCAATTCAAGGGCAGCTAAATTAGAAATTTTCTGTTGCTTTACAATATCTCTTAGCCTCCACCAACCACCAGGCCATGGATTTGGAAAGCTCATTTGAGGTCTATCAGCAGCTCTACCCCTATGACCGGTAAGTTGATGATGATGGATATATATTGGAGTTGCAATTTTAACTGTAGCTGACTCAGTGAGCATACCAACTATATTTAGAAAGTTGGCTAGATTAAGGAAAGATGCAGTCCACTCAGCAGTAAATGGCGGTCCACCCTCCACTCCCCTTATACCAGCCTCCTCCAATTTGACCGCCATATATGCACCAAACATTTGATGTTCACGCCAAACTAATGGATCAATTTCAGGGCTTATTGGATCATACCATGGAGGAATGTAGAATCTAGCGCCATAACTACCCATGTGATGATTATCAATATATGCTTGAGGCTTCCACTGCTTATATACTACTTCAGCAAACATTTGAGACTCCCTTTGAGTTAACATATATGCATCCCTATTATTATCATGACCACAATACTTATGGTAAAGCCATGGAAGACGAGTTCCCTCATACTCAGTTCCAAGCCACTTATAATACCAATCAGTAACCATTACTTGTCCATCTGGATTAAAACATGGAAATAACAGTACAATTACATTATCTAAAATCTCCTTAACCCTCGCATCTTCACTAGTAACAAGCTCATAAGCCAACTCAACTGCCATTTGAGTGCCGCCAACCTCAGATGCATGTAAACTGTTGGTTATAGCCACTACAGCCCTACCCTGCCTAATAAGCCTCTCAGCCCTCTCCTCAGTTAATCCAATCGGAGTAGCCAAAGTATATGAAATTCTTCGATACTTCTCAAGATTCCTCAAGTTTTTCGGTGAGGAAATATAAGCCAATAGAAATGGATTTCCCTCAGTAGTCTTACCAAGCTCTACAACCTTAATTCTATCCGACAATTTATCCAGCAGATAGAAATACTCTACAATTTTGTCCCATCTTGCAAGTTTCCTGTCTTCACCCATCTCAAAGCCGAAGAATTCTTTGGGAGAAGGAATTTCTTTACTAGCCATAAAGACCCCAAATAGGCTATATTCTAGTATTAATTTATCTATTTCGAAAAACAAGATTAATAGTGAACGAGGCGATATTATTGGAGAGACTTGAAGGATACAGAGGAAAATCGCTTAAAAAATTATTAGAAGTCAAAGCGGCCATAGGAGATAGAATAAAAGTTACTGGTAGAAACTTCACTTATGAAGGTATTTTGATGCCAAGAGCAGGAGTATGCGACGATAAACATATAGTAATAAAACTGGATAATGGTTACAACATAGGAGTAAAAGTGACGCCAGACTTAAGAATTGAAGTTATAAGAAGAAGAAAAATAAGAGAAACAGAAAGGAAAGGAATTATTAAAAAGCATAGAAATTTACCTAAAGTCTCAATAATAAGTACTGGAGGAACCATAGCAAGCAGAGTGGACTATAAAACTGGAGCAGTATACCCAGCATTAACAGCTGAAGACCTATACTATGCAGTTCCAGAACTAGAGAAAATAGCAGAAATAGATGCGGAAATCTTATTCAGCATATTTAGTGAAAACATGACGCCAAAACACTGGGAAAAAATAGCGGAGAAAGTAGCAGAGAAGATTGAAGAAGGATTTGAAGGAGTAGTTATAGCCCATGGAACAGACACCATGGGCTATACAGCTGCAGCATTAAGCTTCGCACTTCAAAAACCACCGATACCAATAGTACTAGTTGGTTCACAAAGATCATCAGATAGACCATCATCAGATGCTGCAATAAACTTAATGTGCGCCACCATAGTTGCAGGAAGAGCACCCTTCGCAGAAGTAGTCGTAGTAATGCATGGAAGCTCAAGCGATGAATATTGTCTAGCCCATAGAGGCACCAAAGTTAGAAAATGCCATACAAGTAGAAGAGATGCATTTCAATCAATAAATACAGAACCCCTAGCTAAAATAACAATTAAAGGAGAAGTAGAAATATTAACAAAGGAGTACAATAAAAGACGAAAAGATAGAAAAGTTGAGTTAAAAGCAAAATTCGACCCTAAAGTAGCATTAATAAAAACTTATCCAGGAATGACAAGTGAAATAATAGACTTTCTAATAGACAAGAAATATCATGGAATAGTAATAGAAGGCACAGGTCTAGGACATACACCAGAAAGACTATTCCCAGCAATAAAAAGAGCAATAGAAGAAGAAATACCAATAATAATGACGTCACAGTGCCTATGGGGAAGAATAAACATGAACGTCTATAGAACAGGGGTAGAACTATTAAATATGGGGGTAATACCAGGAGATGACATGCTACCAGAAACAGCATATGTCAAATTAATGTGGACACTAGCACAAACAAGAAACCTAGAAGAAGTAAGAAGAATAATGTTAACTAATATAGCTGGAGAAATAAATCCAAGATCATCACACAAGTACTTTTATTTCAAACAATAAAGGGTGAAAAAATGAGAGAAATAGACTATAACAAGGTGGGTTTAAAAGTAGGATTAGAAATACACCAACAACTAGACACAAAACATAAGTTATTCTGCAACTGCCCCACCATACTAAGAGATGATCCACCTCATAGGATCATAATCAGAAAACTTAGACCAACCCAAAGCGAACTAGGAGAAATAGATCCTGCAGCCCTCTTCGAATTCAAGAAGGGCAGAACATACATGTATGAAACATACGACGACACCATATGCCTAGTAGAGCATGATGAAGAACCCCCACACGACCTAAACCCAGAGGCACTAGAAATAGCACTACAAATAGCATTAATGCTAAACGCAAAACCAGTAGACGAAGTACATGTAATGAGAAAAATAGTAATAGACGGCTCAAACACAACTGGCTTCCAAAGAACAGCAATAATAGCAATGGGAGGATACATTGAAGATGAAGAAGGAAAAATAAGAATAAAAACAATATGCCTAGAAGAAGAAGCTGCAAGAAAAATAAAGGAAGAAGACAATAAAGTATACTATAGATTAGACAGACTAGGAATACCATTAATAGAAATTGCAACTGCACCAGAAATCAAAAACCCTGAACAAGCAAGAAGAATAGCATTAAAAATAGGGCAGATAATGAGAGCAGCAGGAAAAGTAAAAAGAGGAATAGGAACCATAAGACAAGACCTAAACATCTCAATCCAAGGAGGAGCAAGAATAGAAATAAAAGGCGTTCAAGAACTAAACCTAATACCAAAAATAATAGAACTAGAAGTACAAAGACAAGTGAACCTACTAGAAATAAGGGATAAACTAATATCAAGGGGATTAAAAGAAGAAGAATTAAAACTAGACTACAAAGATGTAACAGAAATATTTAGGAATACGAATTCAAAGTTAATTAGAAGATTAATAAGAAAAGGTGCAGTAATATTAGCATTAAAACTACCCAAATTCGCAGACCTACTAGGAAGAGAAATACAGCCAAACCGCAGACTAGCAACAGAAATGGCTGAAAGAGCAAAATTCTGGAGTGGAATTGGAGGAATTATTCATACAGATGAGCTACCAAAATATGGAATAACAATTGAAGAAGTAATAAAACTTAAAAAAGCAACACAAGCTGGAGAGGAAGATGCAGTAGTAATGGTTGCTGGGGAAAAAGAAAACTGTATTGAAGCATTAAAATCAGTACTAGAAAGAGCAATAGAAGCATTAAGGGGAGTACCAGAGGAAACACGTGCAGCCAACAATGATGGAACAACAAGATATAGTAGACCAATGCCAGGAGCAGCAAGAATGTATCCAGAAACAGATGTAAGACCAATACCAATAACACAAGAATACATTGAAAAACTAAAGAAAAAACTACCAGAAACCTATGAAAAGAAAATTGAAAGATACATAACGAAATATGGGTTAAGTGAAAAGTTGGCAAGAGAAATAGCAAACTCAGAAAAAGTAGAATTATTCGAAGAAATAGTAAGGGAAGTAAAGATTCCACCAACAATAATAGCATCAACCCTAGAATACACACTGAAAAGCTTGAAGAGAGAAGGAGTAGAAATAGATAACATCAGCAACAAAGATCTGAAGGCAATCTTCAAATACATAGAGCAAGGCAAAATAGTGAAGGAAGCAATACCAGAAATACTAAAATGGCTAGCTAAAAACCCTGAGAAAAATGTAGACGATGCAATAAGGACACTAGGTATAGAATTAATTTCAGATGAGAAATTGGAGAAAATAATAGATGAAATAATCAGCAAAAACATCCAACTAATCAAAAATAGAGGAATGAAGGCAATAGGTCCAATAATGGGGGAAGTAATGAGAAAAGTAAGAGGAAAAGCAGATGGAAGAAAAGTAAATGAAATAGTCAAAAACAAAATAAGAAAGCAACTATCTAAAAAGTAATGATAAGGGCAAAACACCCCTACAAATCATTAACTCAAAAATTTCTAAGTATTTGACACTGAATATCCAGCTATTATTTAGCAAAGATTCTGAAAACTAACCAAGATAAATACTTTTAATCCCCTCTTTAATCGCCATTTCATACACTCCTATATCTCCAGTATATAATTTCTCCGCATCTACATATCTAGCTTAGGCTATTTGAGGAGTATCAGCCTCATATACCGCGTATTTTTCAACAATAGACCAACTTACTGTTAAATTTAATATGTTATTAACCATCATACATATTACATTATATTGAAGAAAACTAAACTATAAATCATAATTTCTACCCACAGAGTAGCTTCATGAACTTTCTATTTACAAGCTCGAGAATTGATATAAAAGCCGATAAGAAAACCGTTCATGGAATAACAGAGATAGAGAAGATAAAAAGTAGTGAGTAGAAGCTATACATGAATACCTTTCAAAGGGATTTTGTCTGAGTTGAAGATGATGTCAGGAATTTCTTTAATTCGATTTTTAAGGAAATACCCAATAGGTTCAGTAATCTTATGGCGACCCGCTGGCTACGATCCTGAGAGTGACCACTTTGCCGAACTCCTCGTTTCTTGGGTAGAAATGCATAAGGGCTGAGAAGTATCACATCTAGGACGAATAGATGAGCACCAGGAGCAGTACCCTCGAGACATACGAGTGCATCTCCAGGGCATCGGCGCGCTGAATGAACCGCTTTAAAACAAGCACTAGGACTAATTGGTTCGCCCTGGTACTTGAAGCTCAATACTAGTACTATCTAGTACCGTTTGGTACCCTAGAAAGTTTCAAGTACTAAACGGTACTAAATAGTACCAGTGAACATGAGCAGGCGAGATGGAAACTACGAATACAAGCAGATCAAGGTCAAGGTTGCCAAGCCTCTTTTAGGTATTTCTCCAGCTCCTCTTCACTTGACTTACCTAGGATGCCTACAAGGTCTTTCAGCTTCTCCCTTAGACTTCTCTCAAGGGTCATGAATTTTATACCATCTTTCTTAAGTTCACTCTTAAGCTCCTTAATCTGTTTTTTAGCTACATAACTAGCCACGTAGACAGGCTTGTATTTGACATCTGATATTCCGGGTCTGGAATAACCAAGCTTGAGTTTGCCTACTATGCTTTCAAGCTCAATAACATCTAAGGAAATTTCCCTTATAGTTCTAATGCGCTCTAAAGTAGATTTCCTTCTAGTATTCTCTAAATTATTTTCAAAATTCCCGGTGAGGCTCCCCGTCTCAACATGAATTATCTCTAGCACCTCCACTATGGCTCTTTTACCTCCCTTAAATTCCCTAGCCTCCTTTACTAGCCTTAACCCCAATACATCCGCCTCCTTATACTCCCCCTCCTTTCCCCGAGTTCAGTCTAACATTCGACAAAGCCAAATATCCTTTAAGTAACAACCATTCTAGAACCAGCTCTTCGACCCAATTCCTTGTAAGCGGCATGCTCATAACCCAGCAAGTTTAGCACTATCTAAACTTAATATCCCTGCTTCTCGTATTGTAAGATAATCCTAAGGATTTCATTCATTCTTTCACGCATTGTCATCACGGGTAATTTAACATCCAGTATTTCCCAAAGATGAGATGGTTTATCCAAATCATAATCTACCAATTTGTTAAGACAACTTATCGCCGCACTTTTATTGCCTGTCAAGAATATTGCCCATACATCAGCTTGCAACTCTTGTTGTTTAGTAATAGCCGCATCGAGTAGAAGCTCCCCCTGCATACATATCCATAGTCTCACAAGATCCCACATAAAACTAAGACCGCAGGCAACCAAATCTTCTTTTCCCAGTTCTCTAAGGAGCTCTCTCGGTAATTTAAGAAGCACAGCAAGTGGGAGATGGTTCTGATCTATATGAACAACTTCATGTGCTAAAACAAATTTGAGCCCCTCATCTGTCAGTGTATTGTTTAGACCCTCATTGATGTATATTTCACCTACAGGAACATTTAATATGGGCAATTTTAATCCTCTTGCACCTGCAATTATTTGAGGATCACTAATTACTTTAACAATCACTGCGGCACTTTTATTACCTAATCTTAATAAGAAATCGTTGACTAGGCGTTGCATCTCTTCCCTATTCGTTCCTCCTCTCCTCGTCTAGCTCAGAAATTCCATTCAATAAAAACAATATGAAAGCATTCACATTAATGTTATCCGGGGGCGCTTATGGGAACGTCTCTGTCTAATAATCAGCGACCAGAAACTTCTCTGAGTTTGTCTGGTAGATATTTTTTGACGATGTATGATAAACCGTATCTGCTAAAGCTTTGTTGTTCTGCTTTACGTTTAATTTTTAAGAATTCAGTTATCTCTCTCATCCAGAATGGATCTTGATATCTTGGGTCCCTCATTAGTAGACGTAGCCTATTTAAGTCCTCTGCAGTCATGGCATCTGTAGGTAATTTATATCGAACAATATCGGTGGCCCAGACGCCAAGCCATTTTGCATCGGGGGTGGTTAGCTCGGTTAAGTGGGCTGCGTTAGCTGAACCAGAAATGATGACCATGGCGATATGCATTCCCCAGACGTCGGCATCGGTTAGAATGTATACTGGTAGTCCAAGTTCTTCATTAAGCCTCCTTAAAAAGCGTCTGGTGGCTCTAGGTGCCTGGCCAGCAGTGTGAACTAGAATTGCATTAAACTTTTTGTGAACCTTTTCAGCAATAAACCTTGTAAATAAACCGCCAGTCTCAATTGCAATAACTTTGTCAGCATTACATTCAACGAACTCAGCAGTTAAAAGTGAGGGGCCAATCATTAATCCGTCAGGATGTGAAGCCAAGTTAATACGCTTACCATAATAGTCAGGGTCAAGTGAAGTATATTCGACGGTTAAATCTCCGAAAACAGCACTTCTCTCTTCAGGGAAAATCATGAAATCTTCACGTGGAGCACCGAGAATGGTTTCTAAATCAGCAACAACATCATTAGACTCCTGTTGACTCTTAAACTTAATATCGAAGGCCTCTGCATTATAATATAGATCTCTAAGAGTGGTGGGCTGATTAGCTAACATGGACTTATAGGCGAAAAATGCCACCCAAACAAGTTGTGTAAGAGCTCTAACTTGCCTAATATTGGCTGCACTACGAGTAACAAATTGATCTCCTAAAACAAACTGCCTTAACTCAGGGTCATAAATAATATTACTAGTTGTCCTACTTGGAATTTTAATTCTAGGAAACTCTCCACGAGCCAACTGATCATAAATAGTTAACCCAAACTCCCTCAACTTAGCCAGTATATTCTCCATGTGCTCCCTAGCCCTCTCTCTCAATTCTAGCAAACCCCCTAAACAACCTCGATACATCAGGTGGGGAAGGCTTACCAGCCAACTGAGTTGCAAATTCAGCGATCTTAGGGAGATACCTCTCAAGGATGTTAATTTTCTTCTTAATAGCAGCCCTCCTCTCCTTCTTCGTCAAATATAACCTGAGCTTTCTAGCACACATCTTTAAAGCCCATTCAATTTCATATGCAATTTCAGGTCTATCAGCAATATACTCTTTACCAACCGTCTTATATGGAACTTTAGTTGAGACAATATGAATAAAAATTGCAACTTGAGAGTTAATGTCAATCTTATATCTATTCCACTTAATAGAGCGTATAACCTTCATTGAAACATCGCTATGAGTGTCATATAGTAATGGAATCTTGTTGGCATATCTATACAAGTTTATTTCACCAGGCTTAGGAGAAGGGACATTCCCACCATAGGCAATAGCAGCCTCAACAATAAATGGATGACCAGAATAAGCTGAAGGTTTACGCTGAACAGCAACAACAAATTCAGGCTTCAATTCCTTCATTATACCCTTCTCAAGCAAGTTAGGGCCAATTGGAGATAAACATGAAGCATCAGGAGGAAGAAAATCGTTGAAGCGTCTCATAGCATTAACAATCTTAACAATTTCATCAGACTTTAAACTTTTAGGATCCTTCCTAGGATTAATCCTAGCAAATCTAAGAAACTTATAAGCAGTTCTCCTACCAACCCTATGGAAACTTGTAGCGATAAAATCAACTAGCCTCTTTGTTCTAGTCCTCTTAATAAGCCTCTTAAACAACTCCACGTCCACTCCATGAGGGTGAGGGCGCACTTCCTGTGGAGGTTTAGGCATTTCAGTGGTAGCCCTCTCGAAACGATAGAAAATACCGTCAGGTGCAATAAAGCTAATATTCGCATATGGAAGAATAATTGCAGTCTGCCTAAAATACTCTAAA
This sequence comes from Candidatus Culexmicrobium sp., assembly GCF_058356305.1. Lineage (NCBI taxonomy): Archaea > Thermoproteati > Candidatus Culexarchaeota > Candidatus Culexarchaeia > Candidatus Culexarchaeles > Candidatus Culexmicrobiaceae > Candidatus Culexmicrobium > Candidatus Culexmicrobium sp. The sequence goes on along the minus strand of NZ_JBTVBB010000029.1, from coordinate 59,329 downwards.
ATTCTAGGCTTAGCCCTAGAGTAATCACCTTCAAAGGTAAATTCAATAATAGTTCCATGCCAATAGGTTGGATTAGGAAGAGATTTAATTCCACCTCTTCGAAGAATAGGCTTATTATGCTGAATATCAATCATCAACTCACAGAAATACTTAGTTGGACCACCAGTACTAGTAATAATTTTAACTGGACTATGAGTAGTAATTTGACCATAAAGAATAGCCATCTTACCTCCAAGGCCAAAAGTACCTCTAGTCTGCCTTAAAACATACTTTGAGCCAAATAAAACTCTACCAAAAGCAGAGGCAATATACTCCTTAGGAACACCACAGCCATTATCCTCAACTCTAATCCTATAAACATTAACTCTATCCTGAGGAGTCAACCTAACGAAAATGTCAGGTAGAATACCGTGAGTCTCACATGCATCTAATGCATTCTCCACTAATTCCCTAACAATAGTATATGTAGCCCTAACTGGATTATCAAATCCAGCTATGTCCCGATTCCTATAAAAAAATCCGCTGGACTAATTGCTTCATATACCTCTTGAGTCACCTTTAAACACCATCATCATATAAGAACATTAACCTATTTAATTTAATGCTTACCAACGCTTCCTCCACAATTCAAACTCCATACGTTTCAATCGCCTTCTCTCCCTCTGAAGATAATTATAAACAGTCCTATGTTGAGCCCCATTAGCTAACATTTGAACAGCATGCCTAGCAACAACTACATGCTCATAATCACCAATAATAGCAACATAGTGATCATAAACTGAAAGAAAAACACCAGTATACTCCTCAATAATCCTCCTAGTCTTACCACGCTCACCAATAATTCTACCCTTAATTCTAGCTAAATCACTCTTCGAATCACTATACTGAGTCAGGTCAATAATATCTAAGATTTGATCTTCATCAAGAAGCCTAAACGCCTTCTCAGGACTAAAACCATAAGAAATAGCTGTGATAATATTCTTAGCCTTAAGTAAGTTTATGAAGCTAAAACTAGAAGCATCCAACTCAAGAATAACAGAACTAGAAGAAGAATCAACAATAAGTTTTACACCAGTTCTCTCTTCAATCTCCCTCTTAACTCTCCCTTTATTCCCAATTATAACTCCAATCCTATCAGGAGAAACATTCACATAATCTCTAACTATATGCTTCCCTCTTCCTTCACCCATCTTAAAGCATCCTCCAATTCAGGAACATCAACATTATTCTTATAAAAGAAACGCAAAATATTACCTAAATCCCTAACTAAAAATTCTTCAGCCATAGGATGACTTAAAAGGACAGCTTGACCAATATCAATGAAAACAGGTTCATCATTCCAAACCATGATGTTATACTCACTTAAATCAGCATGAACAAGGTTAGCCCTAGTATAAAGCAACTTAATATAAGTTAAAACCCTTAAAAAGAATTCTTCAAGATTAGGTGGAAGATAATCCTTCAACAATGGAGCGGGAACACCATCCTCACCAATAAACTCCATAACAAGAATATTCTTATTGACAGCATATGGCTCGGGAACTCTAACACCAGCCTTAAAAGCCCTCTGAAGATTCTTAAATTCCTTCCTAGCCCAAGCATATATAATTGAGCGAGTATCACGCTTAACCCTAGTAAATCTAGGATCACCTTCAATATACATTAAAATGCTACGCCTAAACTCTGCAGAAAAAGTCAGGTAAATCTTAACGGCAACATCATTACCTTTAGAATCCTCAGCCCAATAAACTCTAGCCTCCTTACCAGCATTAACAACTCCATACATAACATGAATAAAACCTTTATTAATCAGATCATAAAGAGCCATCAAGGTAAGCTTATCGAAAACCTCTTCAACAGTCTCATAGAAATCTTCATCCTTAACACGCTTAATACGCCTCTTATCTATTCTCTCAATTTCAATTCTACGAAGCTTCTCATATTCCTCATTTTCACTCATCAATTAACTCTCCAATACTAATACTCAAGCTCCAAATCCTCTGGTATAACACCTTGACTCCTCAACTTATACACTTCATCCTTAGTATACCTCCAAACAATGTCCCCCCTAGTTTTAAACTGAAAATCCCAAGGCACAATCAGAACAATGTCACCCTCCCTCATCCACATCCTCTTCCTATATCTCCCAGGAATTCTGCATATACGTGTATATCCATCAGTACACTTTACCTTAGCTCTATCAAAACCTAGAAGCTGGACAATAATACCTAATATTTCACCTTCACTAGGCACTCTCAGCTCAGAAGTCTCCCCAATAGACCTCTTCCTCCTTCTTCTCCCCAAACTATCACCAACCAATTAATTAGACAATTAACTTAATAACCTAATTGCTCAACCACTTTAAGTTAAATCCTAAAGCTACAGTAAATTAGCTATAAAGACTCTATCATCCAACCTTATAAATTGAACTTCATCACCACTCTTCAACTCTAAACCAGCAGGCCTATTCAACTCGTAAATTTCATATGAAGATAAATCCATTAACTGAACTATCTCATCCTGAACAGAAATAATAAGTCCACGGGGCAAACTATTAAGTGAAGCAATCTTAACAACACTCTTAGATGACAATAATTTAGGGGAAAAAGAAACTCTACTCCAAGAAGACAAATTCAATAAAATAAATCTACCTCCCCTAAAATCCTTTAACAAGAAGACTTCACCATCAACCTTAATAATATCATTCAAGGTAAATGGAGGTAAACGAAGAGAAATAGTCAACCTAGACAATCTCTTACCAGTAGAACGGTTAAAGCCAATAACCTTAAAGGTCTCCTTGATAGATGCACCAGTCCTCTCCCTAATCTTAGATGCAACCAATCTAGCAACACGAGTACTGGCAAACTTTAAATCTAATCCACCATCCACCTCAGAAAACTCAACAATATATGCAGACTTATCAGTCTTCAACTCCCTCAAAACAATATTTTCAATTAACTCTACAAGGCTCTTAAGCTCACTCTCAGAAATATTTCTCTTATCAGCTCTAATCTGGAGAGTAGCAATATAGTATTTAGATGCAATCTTAATGCAAATTGGACATGAAACATACTTCAATTTAACCTCAACAGTCACCTCCTCCCTATATTTAGGAATCTTAGGATGAACAGTTCCTAAAGCAGAAACCCTAACTTTAACCCTAGTTCTATCCACAACCTCTAATGGGAAAACTTCAAAGACACCGGAACCATTAAGAGAAACAAAACTCCTAGTGGCTTCAACAGCAGCACTAATAAGAGGATTGACATCACCTTGAGGCTCAAACCATCTCCTATTCAATCTATATGAAAAACAATGCCTACAAACTTCAACTTCTACAATATTTGGAACCTTAATAAGTCTATGCTTCACCCTATAGCAATCCCAACATAGATTATCAATTAAAAGTTCCCCTTCAGAGGGGGTCTTGCCACAAATAGCACAAAACCTTCCCATAACATAAAACACCCAAACCTAAATTATATTAACAAATTGTGCATGAGGCTGATCTCCAATCCATAAAATTGCATCTTCATGAATTAAACCCTCTCTAACCGCATTAAAAACAATATTTCTCCCAACAAGATTCCCAATAGAGGCACCTCTAAGGATGTCTAACGCCTCCCTCAAAGAAACAAGTCTACCACCATAAAAACTCTCCTTAACCTCTAACTTCAATGCACCCTCCCTAAGCGTTTTACCTAGGAGCTCTGCATCACAAATAGCAACCATTACATCCCTACCTCTAATCCACACATTTATGTAGAAAAGCTTCTCACCTTCGTTATAATCACTATTAGACACAACATTACACCAAGATAATCTACTTCATGAAAACTAATTTAATTTTCTAAATCCTAGCTGAAACACTAGTCCTAGCACCACAAGCAGTACAAACTAAAATATAAACTCTCTTCTCCTTAGTAAGATAAGTATCCGGAGCATTACATACAGGACATATTACAAAGTACTTAGCATAACGTTCAACTACATTATTGATAGTAGTTCTTGAAAATCTCCCTTGAAGAATAAGTCTAGAATCCTCAATATCACCAGCAGTTCCAATCTCCCTTAGAAGAAATCTAGCCACATGTCTAGCTTCCCTATTCAAAACCTCACATATATCCTTAAAGTTATGGAGAATAGTCCTGTTACCAACAATAGTTATAACTGCCGAAGGAATCTTAAAGCGTTCACCCTTAGAAGTCTTTCTAGGAACCATAGACAAAGCCCTATCTAAGAGCTCCTCATAACTCCAATCACTAACGGATTTCATGGAAAATCACCAGCCATCATGAAGATAAACCTAAACATAAAGTTTTCTACAACTTAACCTATTAAATTAGAAGACTAATATAAGTATGGTGAAAAACTTGGAATATATTATACATGGAAAATCAATAATCACCATGAGTAAACATGGAGTAATCAAAGATGGAGCAATAGTAGTCGAAGAAGAAGAAATAATAGATCTAGGAAAATATAGTGAAATAAAATCAAAATATAACAGATATGATGTAATAGACGCAACCGACTGCATAGTACTACCAGGCCTAATAAACTCCCATACACATATGGCCATGAGCCTACTAAGAGGATATGCAGATGACTTAATGCTACATGAATGGCTTGAAAAATGGATATGGCCACTAGAAAGTAAAATGACAAGTAGAGACATATATATTGGAGCACTACTTGCATCTATAGAAGCCATTAAGATGGGAACCACAACAGTAAACACCATGTACCATTACTATCCAGACTATAATGAAGCAAAAGCAATATATGAAACAGGGTTAAGAGGAGTAATCTCACATGTATGTTTCACTTGGAGAGAAAAAGAAGACATTCGAAGACTAGATCACTTAATAAAAAATTGGCATGGGAAAAATAAATGGCAAATAAGAGCAGCAATAGCACCCCATGCACCCTACACTGTAAGTCCACAATACATGATAAAGCTAAGAGAATACGCTGACAAAATAAATGAGAAAGCAGAGAAAAACTATGAAAAAGCAATATGGCACATACATCTAGCTGAAACAAAAGATGAAACAAAGAAGATTGAAAAAAACTTCAAAGTAAAAATAAATGGAGGAGTAATAGAGTATCTCCAAAGCCTAAACGTATTAAAAGAAGATGTAATCGCCGCACACTGCGTCTGGCTAACAGAGAAGGATATGAAAATTCTAAGCAAATACAAAGTAAAAGTCGCCCATAATCCAGTAAGCAATCTAAAACTAGCATCAGGAATAAGCCCCATCCAAAAACTAATAGAAAAAAATATAACAGTAGCTCTAGGAACAGATAGCGCTTGCTCCAACAACCTCCTAGACATGTTTGAAACAATGAAAATAGCCTCACTTCTACAGAAAGGAATACTACTAAATCCAACAGCAATAAAGGCTGAAGAAGCATTAAAAATGGCAACAATAAATGGAGCAAAAGCACTAAACTGGGAGAGTCAAATAGGCTCTATTGAAAAAGGGAAAAAAGCAGATATAATAACCATAGATATTCAAAAGCCACACTTAAAACCATTATTCAATGAAATAAGTCACATAGTGTATGCAGCAAGAAGTCTTGACGTAAGAGACGTAATAATAAATGGGAAAATAATCATGGAAAATAATCAAATAAAAACAGTAAATGAAGAATGGATACTAAGAGAAGTAGAAAAAGTAAAAGAAAAACTACTAGAAAGATTACATGAGGGAAAACTAGATGAAATATAAAATAAAAGATTTAAGCCTAGCTGAAGAGGGAAGAAAACAAATAGAATGGGCAGAAAACAAAATGCCAGTATTAATGAAAATAAAAGAAAAATTCAACAAAGAAAAACCCTTAAACGGAATAAGAATAAGTGCATGTCTACATGTAACAAAGGAAACAGCAATACTAATGAAAACACTCCTAGCAGGAGGAGCAGAAATCGCCTTAAGTGCATCAAATCCACTATCAACCCAAGATGAAGTTGCAGCCGCACTAGTAGAAGAAGGAATAAAAGTGTATGCATGGAAAGGACAAAATGAAAAAGAATACTTTGAATGTATAAGACTAGCACTAAAACATAAACCACACATAACCATAGATGATGGAGCAGATCTAACAGTAACAGCACATAAAGAAGAATATGTAGAGGAAACCATTGGAGGAACAGAGGAAACAACAACAGGAGTAATAAGGATAAAAGCCATGGAGAAAGAGGGAATCTTAAAATATCCAGTAATAGCAGTAAACAACGCCCTCACCAAATATCTCTTCGACAATAGATATGGAACTGGACAAAGCACCATAGACGGAATAATGAGAGCAACCAACATACTACTAGCAGGAAAAAATGTAGTCATAGCAGGATATGGATGGTGTGGTAGAGGAATAGCCATGAGAGCAAGAGGAATGGGAGCCAATGTAATAATAACAGAAGTAAACCCACTAAGAGCACTAGAAGCAGTAATGGATGGATATAGAGTAATGTCAATGGACAAGGCAGTAGAAATAGGAGACATATTCATAACAGCAACAGGAAACATAAATGTAATAAGAGAAGAACACTTCAAAAAAATGAAAAATGGAGCAATACTAGCAAATAGCGGCCACTTCAACGTAGAAATAAATCTAAAAGACCTAGAAAAACTAGCCACCCAAAAAAGAAAAATTAGACCAAACGTAGAAGAATATACACTGCAAAACGGTAGGAAACTATACCTCCTAGCAGAAGGAAGACTAGTAAACCTAGCAGCAGCAGAAGGACATCCAAGCGAAGTGATGGACATGTCCTTCTCAAACCAAGCACTATCAGTAGAATACCTAGTCAAAAATAAAGGAAAACTAAAGGCAAAGTTACACCCAGTACCCAAACAAATAGACATGAAAGTAGCAAAACTCAAACTAGAAAGCCTAGGCATAGAAATTGATACATTAACATTAGAGCAAGAAGAATATTTACAAAAGTGGGAGCTTTAATTAAGGAAAAACAATAAGATAAAATGGGGGTGCAATAAATAAACGAGTTTACACTAAGAAAAATGAAGACACTACAAGACTTGCCAGGAGTAGGTCCAGCAACAGCTGAAAAACTAATAGCATCAGGATACAAGTCCCTTGAAACAATAGCAGTAGCAACACCAGGAGAACTAGCAGCAGCCACAGGACTATCAGAAAGAGCAGCACAAAAGATAATAATAGCAGCAAGAAAAGCATTGGACATAGGGTTTAAAACAGCAGATATAATATATGAACAAAGACTTAAAGTAAGCAGAATAACCACTGGAAGTAGAAACCTAGATAAACTACTAGGTGGAGGAGTAGAAACACAAACAATAACAGAAGTATTCGGTGAATTTGGAAGTGGAAAAACACAGCTAGCACATCAACTAGCAGTAAATGTCCAACTACCAGTAGAAGCAGGAGGATTAAATGGAAAAGCACTATATATAGACTGTGAAGGAACCTTCAGACCTGAAAGAATAATAGCAATGGCAAGTGCAGTTGGTCTAGACACAAAGGAAACACTAAGAAACATAATATTTGCAAGAGCATATAACAGCGACCATCAAATGCTAATAGCAGAGCAATCTAAAGAGATAATTGAAGAAGAAGAAGTAAAACTCGTGATAGTTGACAGCGTGACAGGACACTTCAGAGCAGAATATCCAGGAAGAGAAAATCTAGCTGAAAGACAGCAAAAACTGAACAGACATCTACACACCCTCGCAAGACTAGCAGATGTATTCAACATAGCAGTATTCATAACAAATCAAGTAATGGCCAGACCAGACATCTTCTTCGGAGACCCAACAACAGCTGTTGGAGGACATGTACTATTCCACGTACCTGGAGCAAGAATATACCTAAGAAAGTCAAAGGGCAATAGAAGAATAGCTAGACTAGTAGACAGCCCATATCTACCAGAAGGAGAAGCAATGTTTGTAATAACAGAAGAAGGAATAAGAGATCCAGAAGAAAGCTAACATTCAAACCAATAACTTTAAAGTAAAAATAATAGATTAGAGTAGGGGTAAGACTCTGCTCAGAAAAACTCATCTCCACAACCTCTTCGTCAAAAAAGGAGCAAAAATGATAGAATTTGTAGGATGGCACATGCCAGTATGGTTTACAAGCATAATTGAAGAACATTTAGCAGTTAGAAATGCAGTAGGAATATTTGATGTAACCCATATGGGTAGAATGCTCATAACTGGAGAAGACTCACTAAACTTTCTCCAATACGTAACAGTAAATAATGTGGGAAAATTAAGAGTAAAGAGACTACACTATACATTAATATGCAATCATACAGGAGGAATAAAGGACGATGCCATGCTACTTAGACTAGAAGAACAAAAATACCTATTAATTTGTAATGCCTCTAACCGAGAAAAAATATACAACTGGCTCAAAAAACACTCAGAAAAATTCAAGGTAAAAATTGAAGATATCTCCGACCAAGTACCCATGTTTGCTCTTCAAGGCCCACTAGCAGAAAAAACACTTCAGAAAATAGTAGATGTAAATCTAAGTAAACTAAGACACTGGAGAATAACTGAGACAAAAATCTCAGATATAACCATGATAATCACAAGATCAGGATATACAGGTGAAGACGGCTTCGAAATAACCCTATGGAAAATACCATTAAATAAACCTGAAAAAGCAATAGAAATATACAATAAAATCCTAGAAGCAGGAAGAGAATTTAAAATAAAAGAATGTGGATTAGGTGCAAGAGACACCTTAAGACTAGAAGCTGGACTCCCACTCTATGGAAATGACATAAATGAAGACATAACACCACTAGAAGCAAAGCTAGACTGGGTAGTAAAATTTGAAAAGGGAGAATTCATTGGAAAACAAGCATTACTAGAACAATCCGAAAAAGGTGTTAAAAAAATTAGGATAGGCATAAAGATGATAGGGAAAGGAATACCTAGACCACACTATGACCTGTACATGGGGGAAAATAAAATAGGCATACTAACCAGTGGAACATACTCACCTTTACTAAAAATTGGAATAGGAATGGGATATGTAAAAACAGAGTACTCAAAACCAGGAACAGAAATCGAAGTCAATATAAGGGGAAAGAAAGTAAAAGCCAAGATAGTGGAATGGCCATTCTATGATCCAACCAAGTATGGTAGGAGGAGAAAAGTTGAAGATAAATGAATATGAAATAAGAGAAAATCTATACTACACAGAAAAACATGAATGGGCAAAAATCGAGGACAACTTAATAAGAATAGGAATAACCGATTATGCTCAGAAACAACTCAGAGACATAGTCTACATAGAATTACCTGAAAAAGGTAGAAGAATAAAGAAAATGGAACCTATAAGCACAATTGAATCAGTTAAAGCAGTATCAGAAGTATATAGCCCAATAAGTGGAGAAATAATTGAAGTCAACATTGAATTAGAAAACAGCCCCGAACTAATAAATGAAGACCCCTATGGAGAAGGATGGATAGCACTCCTAAAACCAGAAAAACTAGCAGAAGTCAAAGAACTCTTAACAGCAGAAGAATATGCCGAACTCATAAAAAAAGAGATAGAGGAAGCTTAAACAACCCTTACAATTTTTTCCACACCATAATCAACTATAACACGCATATAACCCCTCAACATATCATCAACTTCAACATCACCAGTATCAACCCGTAGAAAAGAAATAGTTGAAAGCTTATAGCGAGTAGCAAGAACAACAATATTATCCCTACCAACCAACCTGATAACCTCAGGACTAATCTGCTGATTACCCCTACCAAAAATAAATCCCTGATTACCTATAGGAGTAACAACAATAACACATCTCCCATTAAACCTTTCAATAATATCTAAAATACGTTGTTCATTAACATCTAAAGCCAATAACTTTCCCCCATAAACAATATCAACACCAAGCAAAGTTTTAGGGACACCGAGAACATCAGCTACCGCCTTAACAGTGGAACCTGGACCTAAAATATAAATTACATCATCCTCCATCTTCTCCACAAAATACCTAGCAATTGCAATTTGATTTTCACGTTCATCATCAGTTTGAGGGGTGGAAGCCTTAGCCCCCTGAATAAGGTTAGGTTCAAATGGAACCAACAAGAAACCATAAAGCTTAGCTGAAACAACGCCCCTCCTAAAAGCATCCTCATCTACATCCATAACTTCGCCATCCCTCAAGGGAAGAATACCCTTAAAGAAATCAACAATAATTCTAGCAGCGACCCTTGGATTAACAGCAAAAACAGCACTATGCATCTTAACTCCAGTGGGTACACCTAAAACAGGGACACGTCTATCAACAGCTTCACAAATATCTCTAGCAGTTCCATCACCACCACAAAAAACAATTAAATCAACATCAAGCTCAACCATGTCACGGGCAGCTCTAATAGTATCATTCCTACTAGTTCTCTCCCCAATTTCTCCAATTACAATAGGATTAAAGCCACACTCCTTAGCCTCAAACTCGCCCATAAATCTAGGATAAGTTATTAAGTTTAATTTAAAGTTAAATTTACGCAATTCACAGAGCATTTCCATAGCTCTCTTTGGAGCAATAGGTTTAGCACCCAACTTTATTGCCAATTCTAAGATTTCATCACCATCAGTACCTTTAAGTCCAACTCTACCCCCCATACCTGCAATGGGATTAACTATTAAGCCAAGCTTCCTCATTTTATCGCCAAACTAGATTGGAGTAATACCCATACGATACTCTTCACCATTAATACGCCACAACTTCTCATAAGCCGCCTTATATGGTGGTGAACGCGCAGTTAAAATAAGCTCTTTAACTCTCACTTCACGTAAAACGTACCATTCCATCGACTTAAGCATATTTAAAGTTTCTTGAGTAGGAGTAACAACATAAGCATTAACATAAGCTTCTATTGGTAAATCTAGTTCCTTCCTCATTTCCTGTAGTCGCCTAACAACCTCCCTAGCTAATCCCTCAGCTAGAAGTTCTTCAGTCAACTTAACATTCAAATACACAATGCCTAAGTTGAATGATGCCTTAACATAATTCTCAGCAACCTCTTCAGAGAAATCTAAATCCTCACTAGTCAATTCAAAGGACTCACCATCCAGTACAGCTCTATAACTACCCTCTCTCTCCAATGCACTTTTAACTTCACTTGGATCAATAGACTCCAATAATCTTAGTAAGAACGACATTTTATCCTTCAACTTAGGACCTAAAACAGCTAGATTAGGGGTAATTTTAACTCTAACATATTCACGTTCATGATCTCTAGGTAAAACTTTAATCTCCTTTACATTAGCTTGTTCATGAAGAATATTTTTAAAGGATTCAACTGCAACTATAACCCTATTATCATCACTAAGTATGACTAACTCCTGCAATGGATGCCTCAACTTTATTCTAGCACTCTGCCTAGCGCTAATGGAAGCCTCAACAATTGACTTGACAATCTTCATGTATTCAATTTTACTTTCATCTAAAAATTCATCCAGAACACTTGGCCAATCACACATATGAATACTTTCAGGGAGGTCTTCATCTGCAACTCTAAACATTTCTTGATAAATCTTCTCAGTTATAAATGGAATTATAGGTGCAGCCAACTTTAAGAAAGTCAACAATACGTAATAGAGAGTTGCATAAACTGCATTTTTACTTGGATCTTCATGTTCAATCCAAGTCCTCCTCCTAATCAATTTAATATACCATCTACTAACATCTTCAACAATAAATGTTCTCAAAGCTCTAGCAGCCTCATGAACGTGAAGTCTATCCATAGCATCAGTAACCTGTCTTATTAACATTTGAGTTTTACTTAAAAGCCATAAATCCTCAGGTTGAAGATAGCCTCTAACTTCTTCAAGAGTATATACTTTAGGGTCAAATTTATCTAAATTCATATATAGACTGGCAAAGTAATATGCATTCCACATAATCTTTAAAACCCTATAAACCTCCCCAACCTCCTTCATTGAAAACTTTAAATCCTCCCAAGGAGTATACTGAAGCTCATACCATCTAAAGGCGTCGCGACAATACCTAGAGAAAACCTCCTCAGGATAAATTACATTGCCAAGAGATTTATGCATAGCCCTACCCTTCTCATCAAGAGACCATCCATGCATCAAAACACGCCTATAAGGAGCCATATTGAAACCAATATAGCCACTAACAAGTAAAGTGTAAAACCAGCCCCTAGTCTGATCAGGACCCTCTAAAATTAAATCTGCAGGCCACCATTTTTCAAACTCTTCTCTACTAGATGGAAAACCTAGACAGGCCCATGAAGCAACACTTGAATCCATCCAAACATCAATCGTATCAGCAACCCTATACATTTCTCCTCCACATTCACATTTAAGGACAACTTCATCAATCCAAGGCCTATGCAACTCAAATACCTCAGGAAGCTTCAAAGCCTTCCTCTTCAACTCTGCAATAGAACCAATAACCTCTCGCCTACCACATCTCCTACAAATCCAAATTGGCAGAGGAGTACCCCAATACCTCTGCCTTGAAATAACCCAATTCCTAACATTTAAAAGCCAATTCCTAAATCTACTACTACCAGCCCACTCAGGAACCCAATCAACCTTATCATTCTCCTCTAAAAGCTTATCTCTAATCTCAGGAACCTTAATAAACCATTGATGAGTAGCGCGGAGAAGAAGAGGAGTCTTACAACGCCAACAATGAGGATATCTATGATGAATCCAACCCCTATATAAAAGCAGATTTTTCCTCTTCAAATCTTGAATAATCTCCTCATTAGCATCCCAAATAAGCTTACCAGCATACTTTCCAGCCTCACTAGTAAATCTACCAGCTTCATCAACAGGCGAAATAACCGGCAAATTATACTTTAAACCCACAATAAAGTCCTCTTCACCATGGCCAGGAGCTGAATGAACACAACCAGTACCCTCCTCCATGGTAACAAACTCACTACTCAAAACAACCCTATGAACACCACGAATCTTCCTCTGAACCTCAACTTCCTCTAAAAGTGGAGGAATATACTTTAATCCCTCCAAATCTCTACCTTGAAAACGCTCAATAACCTCGTAGGACAAACCAACTTCACTAAAAACAGCCTCACATCTAGCCTCAGCTAAAATATAAACTTCATCTCCAACCCTAACCCTAGCATAGGCATAATCAGGATGAACCATAACTGCAACATTAGCAGGCAGAGTCCACGGAGTAGTAGTCCAAATCAAAATATACTCTTTCTCTCGACCCTCCACTGGAAATTTCACATAAATAGATGGATCCTTAACAACCCTATACTCCTCAGTAACCTCATAACCTGAAAGAACAGTTTCACATCTTGGACACCAATGGAAAACCATATAACCCTCATCAAGTAAACCCTTTTCCTCAGCCTTCTTAACAACCCACCATTCAGCCTCAATATAATTCTCAGTAATAGTCATGTAAGGTGAAGCCCAATCCATCCAAACACCTAAATCTCTAAATTGACGCTCTAAAATCTTCAAATGCTCCAAGGCATACCGTCTACACTCCTCAACAAACCTTCTAATACCAAGCCTCTCAATATCCTTCTTAGTTGTTAAACCAAGCTTCTTCTCAACCATAACTTCAATTGGAAGACCATGCATATCATAGCCAGGCTGATCTCTAACATTATATCCACGCATTCTAAAGTAGCGGAGAAAAGTATCTTTAAGCACTTTATTCCAAGCAGTACCAACATGAATCGGATTAGTCACATATGGTGGACCATCAAGAAAATAGAATTTTGGCTTATCCAACCTTAAACGTTTAACTTTCTCATAAATATTATTCTTCCTCCACCAATCAAAAACTTCCCTTTCAAGCTCAACTCCACGATACTCCTTGCTAATAACCCCCACTACACCCATAATTAATCCCCCATAAAACTATCCTTGAATCCTTTACTTGAAACAATAACCAAGCAAATAGACATAAAGGCTACTGAATTTGGCGCTGATACACACTCCAGCCTCCTTTTCATAAAGGAGAAACCAATAATATTTAAAGTTTTTCAAGCATTTATGTTTAGGGAGGGCAATCTATTGTTAAGGACCTTAAAGTCAAAGCTCTCAACTGAACACATTAAAAATCTGGAAACAATAAGAAAAATTCTAACACTAAGCATAATCATACTAATCTTCACAATTGCCCTTGGAATAAGATTACTCCCATTAAAATGGGGATACTGGCTAAGTGGATATGACCCATACTTCCAATACCGAGTAACAGAATACATTATAAATAATGGATTCCAATCATGGTTTTCATGGTATGACACCTTCAGCTGGCATCCATATGGAAGAAATATACCGAAAACCTCCTATCCAGGCGTACCCTTCACAGGAGCCTTCTTCTACCTACTCACACAAGCCCTAGGAATTGAAGCATCAATAATGCAAGTATGCACCATACTACCAGCACTACTAGGTGCGTTATCAGCAGTTCTAACATATCTAATAGGAAGAGAAATTGGCGGAGAAGGCACAGGCCTATTTTCAGGATTATTCCTAGCTACAATTCCAGCATTCATAAGCAGGACCTCTGCAGGCTTCTATGACACAGAAAGCGTAGGGTTCTTTGCTATGACTCTTTCCCTATACTTCTGGATAATAGCCATGGAGAGTGATTCAATAACAGTTACATCTATATCAGCAGCTTTGTCAGGGGCATCACTAGCATACATGATGATATCATGGGGAGGAGGAATATACCTCTTAAACCTATACGCAATATACGCATTAACAATGATACTCATAGGCAAATATTCAAGGAAACTACTAGTGACATACTCACTAACGATAGGAGTGGGATTAACTCTAGCAGCCCAATTCCAATACTTTGCGAATAAATATCTAATAAGCTTTGGAACAATACTGCCAATGCTAACAATAGTACTACTATCAACTAGAAACATTATAGGAACAAATCTAAATATAAAACTAAAGCTAACAAGTCTAACAGCAATACTCAGCATAGTAGGACTAGGACTCTACACATTCTGGAGTAAAGGCTACCTCAAAGCCCTAACTGGAAGAATATTGTCAGTCGTAATTCCATCAGCAAAAGAAGCACAACCATTAGTTGCATCAGTTGCAGAGCATAGAGCACCCACATGGGCATACATGCTCCTAGACTACCAAATACTAACAATCCTAGCACCCATAGGAATATACTTAGCCTTTAAACGTGGAAAAGAAAACGAAATACTAATAGCTATAGGTGGATTAGCAGCCATATACTTTGCATCGTCCATGATAAGATTAATCATGCTAGCAGCACCACTATTCAGCATATTAGGTGCAATAAGTCTAGTCAACATCCTAAAACCCCACATAGACATAATAACAAGAAAAGAAGCTAGAATAACAAGACGTAGAAAAATGGTGTTTAGAAGAGGAAGAGGAGGAAGTGCATGGATACTGATAATAACAACATTAATTCTAATGATAACAGTTACATCATGGAGAGCAGTAGCATACACGCCTCCAACCATAGTTTCATGCGGAGGAGTACCAGGAGGAACAAAATACCCAGACTGGATTGAAGCACTCCTATGGATGAGAGTAAACCTACCAGACGACGCAGTAGTTGCATCTTGGTGGGACTATGGATACTGGATAACAGCTCTGGGCAATAAAACATCAGTATGCGACAACGCTACACTAAACGGCACACAAATCAAAAGCATAGCAAAGGCCTTCATGTCAAACGAAACAGTAGCACTAGAAATATTCAAAAAGCTAGGGGTAACCCATGTAGTTGTATTTGAAACCTTCGATCCAAACACAGGATTCCTACTCCATGGAAGAGGGTATGGAGACTTCGCAAAATCACACTGGATGATAGCAATAGCAGGCTTCAATGCATCAGACTACATAAAAGTATATCGTGAAAGAGGAATACAGGTTCCAGGCGGACCAAAGGCTCCCAATGCAACCCTATATAGACTACTATTTTGGACAAGAAGAAATATATGGATAACCTTTGGAATAGACATACCGGAGCCAGAAAACTTTGAATTAGTATTCCAATCATCCAATGGATTCGTATTCATATATAAAGTAAAATATCAAGAAGGCTAAGTCTTACCAGCAAGCTTCTTCATCAATCTCCTATACTTAGAGTATCTATCGTCAGGTGAAAACTTAGCTGGATGAGGAATCCTAACACGGCCACCACAATATGGACATTTATCACGTTTAAGGGTATATCTACCACACTTAACGCATTTCCTTAAAAGCCAGGGCAAATTAATCCCTCAAACCCTAGTAAAGCTACCCTTACCACCAAGCTTCTTAATAGTCTCTAATGCAGCTTTCACCATCTTATCCAAAGCAGCTTCAGCAATCTTATAATTCCTAGCCCTTACATCAATCCTATATCTAGGAGCACCAATAGTATATACTCGAAAATTAACCTCAAAATCCCTGCCAGCCTTAACAGCAGATAACAATGCATTCTTAATATCAAGAACACCATTACGCTTAGTAGAGGATAACTGTAAAATCCCACTAATCTTAACTTCAGGAAGCTCAATATAAGCATTAGCCAATTCAGTTAAAACCCTAGCCCAATCCTCAGGGACCCCAGCCCTAGTTAAAGCCTTCTCACCCTCCATAACTGCAGCCTCAAAGCCAGCGAAAATCTCACCATAGAAATCCTCTAAGGGCCAGCCAGCAACCTCATAGGCTTCATCTAAGGTCTTCCCCAAACGTTCAGCAGCCATCTCAAGAAATTTTTCAGCCCTCTGAGCCCTCTTCCACTCTAAAATCTTATCCTTTCGCTCCTTATCACTAACCCTTCTCAAAGAAAGATCAACATGACCTTTACGCTCATTTACACGAATAACCTTTAAAACAACCTTTCTACCTTCCTTAAGAAAATCCCTAATATTATGAACCCAACTAGAGCTAACCTCGCCAATAGGAACATAGCCCTCAATACCACCATACTCATCTAAGAGAACATAGGCGCCCCTATCAAAAACCATAGCAACAGTAGTCATAACAAGCTCTCCAACCTCAGGGAAACGCCTACGCCTCCTAACCATAAAAACACCCCTAAACTACTCTAAAACTCTAACAAGCTTACCCTCAATAATAGCCTTCCCACCAGTAGGTCTAACTAGAACTCTATTACAAACCCTACATCTAACAACTATTGAAGCCCTGTCAAAACTAATTTGCTCATTACCACAATCAGGGCAACTAACAACAATAAATCTACTCTTAGGCTCAGGGACAAGAATCTTCCTCTTCTTAACGCTAATCTTCATCATCGTCTCACCTCAACTAATTCAAGCTTCTTAACTCTGATACCCCTCTTATGATAAGTATACCTGCAAATCTTACAGGTAAGCTTAAGAGTCTGCTTCTTAGTTACCTTGGCAAATCTCTTCTGCTCAGGCTTACGCTTACTACCATAACCCTTCTTCTTAGCAGCGAAACGCCTTTCACCAGCTGCTAGAGCCCTCCTCTTACCAGCCTTATACAAGCTAACCGTATGCTCAGTATGAGCTCTACACTTCGGACAGTATGTACGAATAAGTTTAGGCACCTTCATCCATACTCACCCCAATATCTCAGCCATCTTCCTTCTAACTAAGGCCTCCGCATTTATTAAGGGTATGCTAGCCACATCCTCAGGTTTAAAGGGACCATACGTCTTCAAATCAGCCCCAACAAATGCAGGAACCTCTCGGATAAAACGAACTAATATTTTTTTCGCGAGAATACCCTTCTCTAAACTAGCAAACTTCTCAGCTAATGAAAGAAAATCTTCAACAGCAGCATAAATCTTCTCAAAGGCCTCCAACTCTACATCAAGCAAATTCGCAGGTGGGCTGAAATTACCACTTAAAAGATGCTTTAAAATCTTCCTCAATCTTAAAGACACAATGGTAGCTACAATTTCAGAAGCCAATTTAGCCTCAGTTTCAATTAATTTTGCATCAACATCAGAAGCATTCTCAAGTTTATCCTTAAGACTATGAAGATAAGCTTGAACATTAATATAAAAGTCGTTTGGAAGCTGAGACAAATTAGATTCAGACAATTCAGCCATCAATGCATCTAGAAGAATCCTATACATAACTAATACACCATCAAAACATTAAATAAATCTAAGTTATATTTATTAACTACTCCTCTAGTGGAAGTGAGGCAACCCCCTTACAAAGCAAGTAGACAGCAACTGATAAAGGCAAATCTACAACAACATCTTCAAAAGGACCAAACTCCTCACCGCAAACAACAATTTTCGGCGTCCTAGAAACATATACTCTTAGCACATCTCTTCCAAAAACAAGAGCATCACTCAAAGGATCAAAACGCTCTAATTCAGAGAAAGTTAAAGATGCAACTTTAAATCCAGTCTTACCATGAATACTTCCAGGAAGCCTCATCAAACGTTTAATATCAGTTGTAACACGCTCATCAATAAAACTTCTCTGCAAACCAGCAACATATAGAGCAAGCTTAGACCAAGCTGAAATGGAAACACCTCTAACACTAGGCCATCTAGGCGGACTACTACTTAAATTACTCAAAATAAAATCTCTATTATCATAAATTAACTTTGCAACTCGACTTCTCCCTAAAACACGTTTAAGATCATCAAAAGAAGCCCTACTAATAAAATCATACAGACCCCTAGCCAGCCTCCCCCTCCAACCAGGATCAGCCATATCAGGAAAAGTCTCACCAACAAAAACCCTAGAGAAACCATGAAACCTAGGCAATAAACCTTGAGCACGAATATAATCAGTAATCTCCCTTCTAGCCTCTTGAGACAACTCTAAAACAACTTCACTAAAAACATGAACATGAAAACCCCTATGACCAGAAAAGTTAAAGGACATCTCACTCAAAGACAAACCTAAATCAGACAATAAAAACTCTTCAATCAACTTAATAGTCTCACTTCTAGCAGTCTCCAAACACAATTCACAAAGCCAAGAATCAACCCTCAAACGTTTAGAGCCACATTTAGGGCAATCCTCTGGAGCTATACCCCTACTCGAAAAACCACAATCTAAGCAAATCCACCTATCATGCTCCTCCTTACACTCCGTAGGTATATGATCAGCATCAATATCAAAAACTAAATCCGCAGCATACCAACCCTTACTCTCCATATTCTCAGCATTAGGACTCTCATAATAGGCAGATGAATAATAAGCATGTAAAGGAGTATTTCTCCTCAAAAAGTCATTCAAATCAGAAGCATCCTTGAAGGATAAATGACGAATCATACCCTCCCTATCAAATAATATAAAGCCAAACTCCCGGCTGCCAATATATCTAGGAGGAGAAATAAAATTCCTCTGATAGTAAGAAGAAAAAATACGTCTAAGAAAAGAGGCCTCCCTACTCAATTTTACTCCTACTCTCCTCAGCTCTTCTAACCTTGATCTTATAGTAGGTTAAAGGATGCTTCACCCTATTACATAAAGAATCTCCAGGAATACAAAGCCCAAAAGTCCTCAGAGTACTACAGCTTGGAGGAGAATACTTAATATGTGAACCGCGAAGACCAGCAATATGCTCAACTTGATATCTAGTAACATTCTGGCTAAAATCAGCTGAAGAACTGAACAACTCAACAACTTCATCAACACTCTTACCGACATTCAAGAGAAAAGCAGTTAAAGTAAAACGAGCCATATGTGAAATAGTACCACCCTTAATCAAATCACCTAAAATAGCTTTTATACATGGTGGGAAAGCCTCCTCAACGACAGGTCCAGCATAAGCTTCCTCAGCCCTAATAATCTTCCTATGACTTTCAAACAACCTTTTAATATCATCAATAACATTCATAATCTCCGGAGGAACAGCTATTGGAGGCTTAGGTAAAATTAACTTCTCAACAACTCTAACCCTAACAGCCTCACCAATAAGTCTAGCCAACTCATGCTTCTTAATCCTAACCCAACCCTTAGAAACCAATCTATTAACAAGCTTCCAGCTTGGAGCATGAAAAAGAGGAGCAACCCTAAGATAATCTACAAAGAAAATATTAAACAAGCCAGTGTCAATAAACCTAACCCTCCAACCAAAATTACGCTCACATATGTAGGCAATCTTCAATTCATCATCCAATCGAAGCTCCTCATAAATCCTCTTAGCCTCAGCAACAGCATATCTCCTAGAAAGAGCAGGCTCACCAATAATAGTCAAAATAGCCATAGCAGTAGGATAAGATAAAATTTCAACCTCAACATCAGATAAATCAGTCTTAATTCTACCAAGCTCAACAGCACTCTTAATTCTCTCAACTGCTCTATCTAAAATTAAACGGAAACCAGGTTCAACTAAATCACCTAAAGTCAAGTCAGCCCGCTTAATATACTCTGCAGCCTCAACTGTAAAGGGATACTTAGCTAAATCCTCTTTACTTAAAATCACCCTCAATCAATCAACCTCTTATAAAAATGAAATAGAAAATGATGTCACGCCTCCATCCTCGGTGCCAAATAATATGTAATTCTACCCTCACCTGGAAGCTCAAAGTCCAATCTCAACGGCATGTCAGATGAAAAATGTACTACGGCAACCTCAGCAGTTGCAACAGCCTTCATCATATCTGATAAATAGCTTAAACTATAAGTACTACGAGAAGGCTCCTTAACTTCCAATTCAATTAATGAACCCATCTCCTCATTCAATTTAACTTCAACCTCACCTCTATCACCAGACGCTGCTAAGATTAATTCACCAGGATTAGCCATAAACCGCACATAGTCACTAATAATACTTGCATCCTTAATAGCATCCCTCATAGCATCAGCCAAAACCCTAGCCTTAACGTTAAACTCTAATGAAGGAGAGGGAAGCTCCTCACTTGCAATATCAATCAATGGCATCTTGAAAGTCCTTAAAGCCTTACCTAGAAATCTAATAGTCAATCTACCAGGCTCACTTAACTCTAACTCAAGCCTATCCCTCGCAGAAGCCCTCTTAAGCAATCGATTAAATTCATCTAAATTAACACCAATCACAATTTTCTCACTACACTGAAACTCATCGAAGGTCGGCGGCGGTAAAAGCAATTCCACCATTGCAACATGCGATGGATCCATAGCTCTAAGGCTAAGCCCATCAGGAGAAACAACAAAGTTTGCCTCATCAATCAACTCTGAAATAGCAGTTATAATACCCCTCCAAAGCTTCGCACTTGTAACAACTATCCTAAACATAGTTCTCCCTCCAATCTTACTATAAAAACTATAACATTAATAAATAATTAGTATCCCATTTATTCGCCAACAGAATTTTTAAACTCCTCAAAAATTTCACTAGACAATTTAACAGCATTCTCAAGCATACGTCTAAGCTTAACAGCATAAGTCCTAGCATTCATATAATATGGAACTCGATTTTCAACGTTAACTGAAACTTTCAAAGCCTTATTTAAGAGAAGATTTAAAGCTTCAATCTTATCCAAAAGAGTATACTCAACATTCTTCACTAATCATACTCCCTCCAGGTATAACCACACCTAGTACACCTAAAGAAACGTGTTGGACTTTCATCTGCACGTCTAGTCTGAAGCATCCACCAATAAGCCTCCATATGCCCACACTTAGGACACTCAATTCTAATAGTAGGCAGAACTTTAGGAAGCTTACTCTCATCAACAACAACCATAGTCTTATCAGGAGAATGCTTAATTTCACTCACAAATCTATAGGATGAATCCATTCCACCAAATGGCTTAGAAAAACCACAACTAGAACAATAAAGCATAATGCCAGTCTCCTCTCTCCTAGGTTTCATCATACTTCCACATTTAGGACAAAACTCCATTTCACTCGCCTCAACTACCACTCAATAAGCCAGCTAACTACACGACAAAGCATCTAATAGACTTAACGCTAAAAGCCTAGCAACACGAAGAGGTTCAGGCAATAAATTAAAGGTTGAAATATCCAATAAACCCATCACTCTACTAAGAGACACACCTCTAAAATTAACATATAAATTGAACTTAGAGAGAAAAATTGAATCTGAACAATTTTTTTCAAAAACAACTATAACAGGCTTACCAAAACATTTATAGAGAAAATCTAAATCTAAACCTCCACGCCAACTAGAACCATCAAACAAAATATAGTTAACCTGCTGAAAATGAGTTGAAGATTTCAATAAATTAACAGCTCTCAAAGTTAAATCACTCCCCCCTGAAACCATAGACAAAACACCATCCAAAAACAATCCACCCCTAAAAACAACACATAAAAGCAAGGGATCATAAAAAGTGAAGCCTGCAATACGAGACTCCAACTTAACACTCAATAAAAAACCTCCAAAACATACCTTAGCAACTCAGTAAAAGCATTAACTGCAGCTTCTAACTCTCCACGTCTACTAATATCATTAGAAAACCTTAATTTAGATGCCAAAAAATCAATAGCCTCTTCAACACCTAGAAAGCCATTAACCCAAGCATATGCAATCAAAGCCTCAGCAGCATTACTTCTCACATGAACATTACTACGTAGAGGAAGCTTATTTCTCAATCCAACCCTATGCAAAGCCTCCGATAAAACTCTATTAGAAACACGCTCACCATAAAAGCCACCTAAAACCCTAGACTTAGCAGCAGAATATATGAAATTTACTAGGCTATCACCAAGCTTAGCTAAATCACGATTTAAAAGTATTCTAGAAAGCTTATCCTCCATGGACTCACCTAAGATTTAAGAATCTTAGAAAACAATTCACTAAACTCTAAAGCCTTCTCCCTTAAACGCTTAGAAGCCTCAACAATAGCATCAACAGGGCTTTTACTACCATCGGTTTGAACATAAATTCTAGGCTTACCAACCAAGGGATGATCAATATGATAAGAGGCAAACACAATAGACTTGTCATTAAACAACTCCTTACACAATGCATTACATAAAGTATGATCCTCACCCTCAATCTCCATCTCAATTGAATTATCAGTCAACCTTAAAATCTTTACCTTCAACTCATATCCCCCAAGACAACTAAAAATCTTCATTTAAAGAAATAAAGTTAGCGGAAGAAAAATCATCAATCTCAAGCTTCCTCAAGGCTGGAAGAAGCTTTCTTAAAGCATCCTTCCACTCCCTCAATAAGACCAGTCTACCCTCCTCATCTCTAGATATAAATTCAAGCTCCCTTGCAACTTCAACAACACTCCATAAATCAACACCAGTAACACTTGAAGCTAAAACTAAGAGACGCTTAACACTACTAGACCTAGTCTCAAATCTAAGATCAGAATAAGCAGAACTCATCAACCTCAAAACATCATAGATAACATTTTCAGAAGCGTCAGTCTCAATTGAATTCTTAACAATCCTACACTTAAACCCCTTGAGCCTTAAAGCCTCAGCCAACAAGTCCAAGGAAATAGCCATACCAGCCATCTTAGAAATTTCTCTAACAGAAAAAACATTGAAGCCACCAGTACCAGCCCTAGATTTGCGCTTAACAGAAAGAGTCAACTCCCTAATAACCTCAGAGGCATGCTTAACATCATCATGAGAACCCCTAACAACTATCTTAATAAAACCAGACCTAGAGGAAATACTGAAATCAACAAAACTAAGCCTACTACACAATAATTCAAGTAACCTTAAAAGATCCTCCTCACATGAAACACTAATCTTAAAAACTCTTTCAACTGCTCTCCTCATAGCTCCACTCCCCATATAGAGAAGCAATCTTTCTAGACTCATAGGCACGACAAAGACTACAGAAAAGCCTGCCCCTCCTCTTAATTAAAGGTGAAAGACAACGTGAACACTTAGCAAAAATAACTCCAAAACCAGGATCCTTAATGGACAATTGATATGGACTCCACGAATTCAAGACCTTAGCTCTAACCACATCACCAACCCTTAAAACCTCAAACATACTACTAAACGACTTATCATTTGAAACTTGAGATAAATGTAGAAAACCAGTAATATAAGAGGAAGGCTTAACCCTATCCTCTATAAACTCAATCCTAATAATAGCAATCTCATCCTTAACGTCATGAACTATACCAATAACAGCATCACCTTCTTCAGGAAGAGGAATCATATCCCTCCTAAAAGCGGAAACATAAATAACCCGCTCTTCAAAGTTAAAACCAACAACTCCAAACTTAGCAGCATAAATATTGCCATCCTCCTCATATGTACCTCTACCTGGAATAAACTCCTCAATTACACCTAAAAACTCCCCTGGAAAAACTACTTTGCCAATCAATTTACTGCGCACCATGATTTCCCCACCACACTACATTATAAAACTCTCACCGATATATGTTATAGGAAATTAATATTTCAATCAACCACTATTCTATATAAATCAACCCTAACCACATGTCTCCGCTTATAGTGAAAGTCAAATAAACATGGAATTTCAAGCATTAAGGGAACAACATCTACAATCACTCCCCCCAAATCATCAACAAACTCAAATATAAACCTTCTATTACTCTCCCCTGACTTATGCAAAGAATAAATTATAGGGGCAGATTTAACTGCAGTTTCCAAAAAAACTCTATCAGCCCTCCTCCTCTGAACACCGAAGGGAGGATTCTGAATGACAACATCACCACGAATATTAAAATCACCAATACGAGCATAAATAAAATCAACAATATCACCAACATTCAATTTCTTAGCATTAGCTAAAGCAACCCTCAAAGCAGTTAAGTCAACATCCACACCCACAACATATCTAGCACCTAAAAGAGCCGCACCAATACCCAGTCTACCAGTACCACAGCCAAAATCCAAAATTCTCTTACCCCTAACATCACCATACTCCTTATCAATAATCCATAAAATCCTGGCAGCAACACTAGCAGGAATAGTATACTGCTCAAGTGTTGGAGAAGGACTAGGATGAGCAGAAACCTCCTCCAAAAGCATTTCAAGATGTCTCAAACGACTAACCAGAACCCTCACAACCCTCACCATAAAACAAAGGTAAAAAGGAAGTATAATCCCCCTTAGAAACACCTAAAGCAATCTTCAATTCCCCAACAGTTAGGATAGGCTTCCTAAACCTATGCGCATCATCAATAACAATTCTAGGACAAGCAACTACAACAAAGACATCAACCCTATCAATAAAGGGATAAAAAGCCTCAGGAACAATCTCTCTCCCAGCAAAGAGATAACACTTTCTACCACAGCTTAAAATTAAATCCCTAACCTTCAAAGCAACATCAACTCTAGCTTGACCAGGCTTAACACCAACAACAACACCAAAAACACTGGCATCCCTAGCCTTCACAATACTATTCCAACGCAAACTTAAAACACGTTTAACGAGCTTAGAAATATCCCTGGCCTCACCTCTGTAGGGATCAGCCACAATTACGGGCTTACCAGTAGACAAAGCAACACCTAAAGCATGAAAATCACCGCCAGCAACAACTAGAAAAACATCAACATCATCAGCAATAGAAAGAGCAGAACAAACATCACAACCTAAAATTTGTCCATCAAAGGAAATTCTACCACACCTATCTCCAACAACAACCTTAAAACCATTCTCCTCAAGCAAACTACAAACCTCACCCAGCCTATGAACATGCTGAACAATAGACAAAACACCTACAACCCTATACTCTCCAAGCAAGTTAATGGCAGAACGAACAGCCTTCTCCACAGGCAAATTACTAAACACAGGAATATAGAGGACATTAACCTCAGTATTTCCAGTTATAAAGGGAGTATGACCAAAATGAACAATCAAATCAATATTTAATCTTCTCCCTTCATCTAGAGCCACATCACAACCACCATAGCAAGAGTCAATAAGAACAAAAAAATTAACATCATCAACTTTAGATCTAAGCTTATCAACTAAATCTAAAGAAAAACTCTTTAAACCATCAGGAAACTGCAATAAAACTCTTCTAGCCCCTAAACGCTTAATCTCCCTTAAAATTCTATCAACCTCAAAGTCATACATAACTATACCCAAAAGAAAATCCACAAACTAATAATTTAGTTTATTTCAAAAAGAAAAGGAAGTTTATGAATCAACCGTACACTTTAAGCGCTGACCTAGCACTAACAAACTCCTTCCTTATCAAATCTCTGACAGCTACTCTTATCACCTCCGCCCTTGAAGAATAGCGGCCGGTTTTGACAAGAATGTCAATTTCATTAAGAATAGCTTCAGGAACTCTTGCTACTATTACTTTCACCCACCTCTCCCCCATCAATATATACTATCAAACGACACACTTAGATGCTGGTATTAAACAGGTAATACCCAGAGAATACAAATACCAATAAAAAATACAAAATGGAAAAAAGGGGAAAAAGAAAACAAAAGAAAAAGAAAAGAGAAAAAGAAAAATAAAGAGAAGGAAAATATGAAATACGTGGTAAAAAGAGAAGAAAACTTTAAAAAAGGGGGAAAAAGGCAGAAAAGCTGAGAAAACCTGCACAGGAAAATTTAATTTATTAGAGTGTAATTGCGTTATTTGTTGAGAAAAATGGCACTAAAAGTATACATTGAAACCTATGGTTGCTCTGCAAATAAGGCAGATAGCAATATAATGAAGAGCCTACTTGCAAGTAGGGGACATCTAATAGTCGATACCATAAATAATGCTGATGTAGTCATACTAAATACATGCACAGTTAGAGGAGAAACTGAAAGAAAAATGGTGAAGAGAATAAAGGAACTCGAAGAAAAAAGACGGAAAAAGAAATTCAAACTAATAATATCTGGATGCATGGTAAAAGCTCAACCAGCTCTAATAGCAAGTATAACTAAAAGTGCATCCCTCATATCACCCCGATACTCTGAAGAAATAGTGGAAATAGTAGAAAGCAAAGATAAAATAATAAAGATAAATGAAGGGCAAACTCGAAGAAAAATTTTACCCACATACATAGAAAACCTACAATATACAATTCCAATAGCTGAAGGTTGTCTAGGTAACTGCTCCTATTGCATCGTAAAAATAGCTAGAGGAAGACTAAGAAGCTTCCAACCAAACCAGATAGTTAACGCTATAAAAAAGGCAGTAGCCAAAGGAGCAAAAGAAATTAGATTAACAGCCCAAGATACAGCAGCCTATGGATGTGACATAGGCGTAACACTACCAGAACTAATAAATAAAGTAGTAGAAATACCAGGAGATTTCATGATTAGAATTGGAATGATGACCCCCAACAATGCACTGAGAATCCTAGACGAATTAATAGAAGCATTCAAAAACGAGAAAGTATATAAATTCCTACACCTCCCACTACAAAGCGGAGACAATAGGATACTAAAACTAATGAATAGAAAATACAGCGTAGAAGAATTCAAAGAGATAATCTACAAGTTTAGAAGAAAATATCCAGAGCTATTCTATGCAACAGACGTTATAGTTGGAT
The DNA here is from genome assembly GCF_058356305.1 of Candidatus Culexmicrobium sp. Classification (NCBI taxonomy): domain Archaea; kingdom Thermoproteati; phylum Candidatus Culexarchaeota; class Candidatus Culexarchaeia; order Candidatus Culexarchaeles; family Candidatus Culexmicrobiaceae; genus Candidatus Culexmicrobium; species Candidatus Culexmicrobium sp. The sequence goes on along the minus strand of NZ_JBTVBB010000029.1, from coordinate 31,949 downwards.
TTCCAACAGAGGATGAAGAAGCATTCAATAATACATGCAAAGTAATAGTAGAAACACAGCCAGACAAAATTCACGTATCAAGATTCAGTCCAAGACCACATACAAGGGCAGCTGCAATGCCCCAAATACTAGAAACCATAAAGAAGAAACGCTCAAAGATAATCACTGAACTATCCTTCAAAATAGGATTAAAAAGAAACATGGAATTAATAGGGGAAACCAGAAAAGCACTACCCTTAGAAAAAGGGAAGAAAGAAAGCATAAAAGCCAGAATAAAAAACTACAAAATAGTAGTAATTAAAGAGCCATCAGTAAAACTTGGAGAATGGATAAAAGTAAAAATTACTGGAGCAACTCCAATACAACTAGAGGGAAAAATAATTTAACCACCAGAAACGGGAGGTAAAAGTGCAACGACGTCACCATCACGAAGTTTCAACTCATCCAGCATGAAGGAATCCACATAGTCACCATTAAGAGCTAGACGAACATGAGGCTTAAGACTAAAATCATCACTAAAAACATATTCCCTAAACTTATCACCATAAACTTCAATCAAATATTTAAGAATATCAAGGACAGTAGATGATTCATCGACATCTAAAATCAGTTTGGAAGTCCCCACAAGATCCTTAATAGAAGCGAAAAACAAAACTTTAACCTTCACATTCTCTACACTCCAAGAACCTCTTCCTATACATCCTCCATGAAAGACACATTGTTCTAGGATGACTAGCCTTAACATCATCAAGCCTACCAATAGCAGTGTTAACTGGAGCAGACTTCACTTTACTCGGATTTTCATAAGCATCCTTGACAATCTCCCTTAAAACCTCAACATAGCGATCAATATTCTCCCTAGATTCAGTGTCAGTAAACTCAATCATCAACGCCTCCTTGACAATTAATGGAAAATACATTGTAGGTGCATGTAAACCATAATCCAAAAGTCTTTTAGCAACATCAAGAGCCCTAACACCAGTATCCTTCAAAAGCTTAGAAGCACTTAAAACACATTCATGCTTCCTAGGCTTATCAGGTGAAAACGGTAGGGATAAACCCTTAACATTTGAAATTCTCTTAATAAAATAATTAGTATTCAACACAGACAACTCAGCTGCCTCCCTAAGACCCCTGAAACCCATAGACAAAATATAAGCAGCAGTCTTAACCAAAACTGCAAAGTTACCATAGAATCCCCTAACTTTACCGATAGAATATGGACGATTGTAATCTAAATAGTAACGCTTACCATCAAATTCCACAGTAGGAACAGGTAAAAACTTCTCTAAGAAACCAGCAACTCCAACAGGCCCTGCACCCGGCCCTCCCCCGCCATGTGGAGTGGAAAAAGTTTTATGCACATTAATATGAACAATATCAAAACCCATATCTCCAGGCCTAACTATACCCATAATTCCATTCAAATTAGCTCCATCATAGTATAATAAGCCGCCGGCATCATGAATAATATCAGCAATCTCCAAGATATGCTCCTCAAAAATACCCAAAGTGTTGGGGTTAGTAAGCATTAAACCAGCAGTTCTACTAGAAACAGCAGCCTCTAGGGCCTTTAAATCTATACATCCATCATCAGCTGAAGGAATTACAACAACCTTAAAGCCAGCCATAGCAGCACTAGCAGGATTAGTCCCATGAGCAGAGTCGGGAACAATAATTTCATCCCGAAAATCTTCACCCTTAAACCTATGATAAGCTCTTATAATTAAGCAGCCAACATGTTCACCTTGAGCGCCGGCTGCAGGTTGAAGAGTAACTCTATACATACCAGTAATCTCTGCAAGCCACTTCTCAACTAAATACATCAACTTCAAAGCACCTTGAACAGTAGACTCATCTTGATAAGGATGAAGCCAGGCAACATTTTCAAGTGAAGCTAAATCCTCATTAATCTTAGGATTATACTTCATAGTGCATGAACCAAGAGGATATGGCCCAGAATCAATACCATAATTCATCTCTGAAAGTCTAATAAAATGACGAGCAACATCAACTTCAGACAACTCTGGAAGATTAAGATTCTCCCTAATTAACTCGCTGGGAAAACTTTCAAAGACATCACCTACAAATCGCTTAATATCATCATTGACTCTAGGAGGAATATGGCCAACTCTACCTTCAACACTTAACTCAAATATTAACGGTTCACTCCACTTAGCCTGTCTAAACACTAAGATTCCCCCAAGACAACTTTAAATCCCTCGACAAGCCTATCAATATCCCTTTTATCATGAATTTCAGTTACACAGTAGAGCGCGGATTCACCAAGCTCAGGAAACTCGGATTTAATAACCTTGCCACCATGAATATTAAGTTCAAGTAAACGTCTATGAAGCTCATAAATGGAAAATCTTGAACCATCGATATTAACGACAAACTCCTTAAAGTGAGGAGCCTTAAACAAAGGAGCCTTAACACCAGAAATTTCATTCAACCTCTTCATAGCATAGTGAGAATTATACAGTATAGTTTCACATAGACTACGAAGACCACTAGGCCCCAAAAGAGACAAATAAACTGCAGCAGCCACAGCACATAAAGCCTCATTAGTACAAATATTAGAAGTCGCCTTCTCCCGTCTAATATGTTGCTCTCTAGCCTGTAAAGCCATAACAAAACCTCTCTCAGAACCATCAATAGTGGTAGTTAAACCAATAATTCTACCAGGCATCTGCCTAATAAGCCTCCTATCATCCCTACATGCAAAAATACCAAGTGAAGGCCCACCAAAATTCATTGGATTACCAAGAGGCTGACCCTCACCAACAACAATGTCAGCACCATAGCTACCAGGAGCCCTTAGAAAGCCAAGTGAAATAGGGTCAACACCAACAATATACAGGGCACCATAATCATGTGCAATATCACCAATAGCCTCAACATTAACCTCAACAAAGCCAAGATAAGAAGGATTTTCAATATAAACAGCAGCAACATCCCTACTCATAACCTCACTCAAACTGGAAACATCAAGAAAACCTCTCTCAGAATCATATCCAACTTCAACAACTTCAATTCCATGAGGCTCAGTATAAGTCCTCAAAACCAATCTACGTTCAGGATGAATAATCCTTGGAATAACAATTCTACTCCTACGCGTAACTCTAACAGCCATCAAAGCAGCCTCAGCCAAAGCTGAAGCCCAATCATACATAGAAGCATTAGCAACATCCATCTCAGTCAACTCACAAATTAAACTCTGATACTCAAACAATGCTTGAAGCATACCCTGAGAAATCTCAGCTTGATAGGGGGTATATGAAGTCAAAAATTCAGATCTACCAATAATATGTCTAACTAAGCTAGGAACATAATGAGGCCAACAACCAGCACCAAGAAAAACAGGCATATCCAAACAATTCTTATTCATACCCAAAATTTCCTTAATAAACTTGTAAACCTCAAACTCAGACATAGGGCCAGGAATGTTTAGATCCCTATTCAACTTAACTTCAGAAGGAATATCAGAATACAATTCATCTACACTATCAACACCAAGCTCCCTGAGCATTTCACCCTTAACCCTAGGAGAAGAATTGGGCAAATATGGATGTGAAAAGCCACTCCCATCCATAATTCCACCAATAACACTATGTTAAAAATAAATTAAAGTTTAATCTAGCATTATCTCAGATAACTCTTAGTTAAAGGAGATGAAGACCAAGTGCATAAAAAATGGAAATACCTAACAGTCCAAGCAAAATGGGATAAATGCAAAATACCAATCTACACGGCCTCTGCCAAAGGAAAGAAAATCCCTCTACTAAAAACATTATACTCAAGCTACTGTATAAATGAATGTAAATACTGCGCCCTAAGAAGAGGGAGAAAAACCATCAGGACAAACTGGAGAGTAGAAGAACTAGTAAACATAACTTTAAATCTATGGAAGAAAGGGAAGATAAAAGGAATATTTCTTTCATCATCAATCCACAAAGATCCAGAAACCACCGTTGAAAAACAAGTAGAGGCAATAGAAAAACTGAGAAAAAGAGGATTCAAAGGATATGTACACTTAAGATTAATGCCTGGAACACCAAGACACATAATAAAAAAGGCAGTACCAATAGTAGACAGAATAGGAATAAACATTGAAGCCCCAAGAAAAGACATATTCACAGAAGTATGCCCAGACAAAGGAGACTACTGGAACGACATAATGTTAAGATTAAAATGGTGCAGTAAAGAAGTAGCAAAAGCAAGAAAAGAAAAACTATGCCTAGGGGGAGTAACAACCCAAACAATAGTAGGACTGGGAGAAAGCGACCTAGACCACCTAATATCAATGCAAGCACTAATAAGAAAATTCAATCTAAAAAGAATATACTTCAGCGCCTTCACACCAATAAAAGATACACCACTAGAAAAACTAGAAAAATGCCCCAAATGGAGAGAATATAGACTATATCAGGCATTCTATCTAATTAGAAACTACAACTTCACTATAGAAGACTTCAAAACAATACTAAATGAAAAGGAAATGCTACCTAATGAAAACCTAAAAATCGCATATGCAAAAGCAAACCCCCAACTTTACCCAATAGACCTATCGTCAGCAAATATAAATGAAATATTAAAAATACCAGGAATAGGACCGAAATCAGCCAAGAAAATAATTAAACTGCAATTAAATGGGAAAGACAAATGGAAAATTGAAGACATAATAAAAATAATAGGCCCAAAAAAGGCTAGAAAAATAGCAAAATACATAGCCTTACCCTGAACAATAATAACTAAACATTAAAATTATAAAGAGTTATAAATCAACAGTACATTACAATTGTAAGGAAAGGTGAATAAACATATGAAACTACACTTAAAACTAACTCTAACTATACTTATAATCATCACATTAATGCTAAAACATATACCAACCACAATTCAATCAGAAGAAGTAAAAATAATAATAAGTAGAACAATAGACATAAAAGCCAACTATGCCTCAACCATTGATGAAATAACAATAATCCAAGGAAACCTAGAAAACCTAACCTACCACATACCCAAACAATATGAAGAAAATTTATACAATATAAAGGCAATAGACGAAAATGAAAAAGAAATACCGTTCAACATAGTAAGAGGAAACAAAACATACATAGAATTCAAACTCAAACAAACAAAAACACCATACAAATTTAAAATCATAATTTACTGGATACAAACATACATATCATTCATAGCATTCATAAGAGTAAGACTACCACTTTACCCTACAATCCCAGTAAAAATACATGAAATCCAGACAGTAGCAATACTGCCAATAGAAGCAAAAAATATAACGAGAATATCACCAAACGCGACAACCCAACTAAATGAAAGATGGACAATAAAATTCAACAAAACAACATTACCACCAATGACTAATAAGGACATTGTAATAGACTTCACAGGAGAAATCCAACATGTAATTGCAAGAAGCATCACAAGAGAAATCCATCCAAACGGAGAAATCCAAGTTAAAGAAACAATCATCTTCGAAAACCTAGGCTACACGGACATAACAACAAAGAAAGGAATAAACTTCACACTACCACCACAAGCCAGAATAGCCTCAGTGGAAGACGACTTTGGACAGTTAAACTTTAAAACATATAATACCAATAACTCAGTCACAGTAAATGTGAAGCCAAGAGTAAACATTAAAGAAAAATGGAAATACAGAATATACATCAAATATGAAATACCATCAAATCAATGGATAACTGAAAACGAAGGAAGAAAACTCAAGATACCAACAAAAACATACCATAACCTACCAATAGATCTACTCAGAATAATAATATACATTCCAAGTGGAAGCAAAATAATCTCAACAACTGGAATTCAGCCAATTCAAACAAGTAACAACATAATAATATATCAAGGCGAAAAAATTGTGGAAGAAATAAGCCTCCAAGAAGCAACGGTAACCTACACTCAACCCCCAACAACCTTCACCATACCAACAAACATAATAATCGGCATAGTCACAGGCATGATAATCGGAACAGCAATATTCATTAAAAGATACATAGTAAAGCCTAAAAAACCAGTAAAAATTATTAAAAGTAGAGTAGCGATAAAAGCAGAAGAATTAAATGACACAATAGGAGAGAAAATAGAAATTCTATTAAGCCTAAAGGAATTAGAAGAAACCCTAAGAAGAAGAAAAATTTCGAGAAAAGCATACAGAGTGAGAGTAAGAGAACTAAGAAATGAACTAAGAAAAATAGAAATAAAAATATCAACCCTCAAAAATGAATTAAAAACAGAAAACATGAAGTTAAGAATCGCAATAGAAGAAATTGATAGAATTGAAAGAGAATTAACAAGCCTAATTATGAAAGCAATTCAAAACGAAAAACAATACATGCTGAAAAGAATAAGCAGAATAACCTTCGAAGAAAACAGAACTAAACTAGAAAAAGATATCAGAAAGACTAGACTAAAACTTGAAGACAAATTAGTGGGATTAACAGAGCTAATCACCTAGTGAAAGACTTAAAAAGAAAATAAAAAATTAGCAAACAGGTGAAACTATGCCAAAACCTGTGGTTGACCTTGAAAAATGCATAGGCTGTGGAACATGCATACAAGTATGTCCAATGGGAGTCTTTGAACTAGTCGATGACAAAGCAAAAGTAGTAAATGAAGACCAATGTGTTGGATGTAGAGCATGTGAAGCACAATGCTCAGTACAAGCAATAGTCGTAGAAGAATAAAAAGATAACATAAGGTTTACATTTATTCTCACATTTTTATTTCAAATACAATAAACTAATTAGCATAAAAAACTCATGCTTAAATGAAATGCCATTTAAATGTATAAAATGTGGAAAATGTTGTAGAGAAACAGAAATGCCACTAACACTAAGAGACCTAAAAAGAATATCATCTCTAGGATATAAAGTAACTGAATTCGCAATCTTCAATAGAGAAAAATGGAAACTAAAAAACGTAAAAGGACACTGTTATTTCCTAGATGAAGAGACAAATCTCTGTAAAATATATCCCCATCGACCAGAAGGATGCAGAATATATCCAATAATATACATCGAAAATGAAGGAATAAGCGTAGATACTGAATGCCCAATGGCATACACAGTCACCAGAGAAGAGTTAAGGAGAAAAACACCAAAACTACTAAAATTAATCTGGGAGATAGAACATCATGAAGAAAATACTTAGAAAAATAAGTGAATTCTTCTTAGAAGAAAAATTCTGCCCATACTGCAAACTATACGTAAAAGTAGAGACAAAAATAATCCATAGAGGAAAACAGAAAATAGAAACTAAAAAATGCATCAAATGTGGGAATATAGTTGAAGAAATAATACAAACCAGATAAAACCAGCCAATCAAAGCTTAAAAGTCAAATTAACAACATCACCACGCCTATATGGCCATCCGTTAGGCTTAACAATTTTCAACCTTGAATTATTAATATAGCTAGCAATACCATAAACTGGAAAGTCATCAATAAAAGGCTGAGAAATAGGCTTAAACAATGAAAAACTACCAGCAGAAAGATAGATCTCACCAAGAACACTACCAAAAACATCTAGAACCTTATCTCCAAAACCACCCATACCACCTAAAACTGCACCATAACCGTAATGAGGGATACCTCCGTCAACATAGAAGAATGAATCGCCCAATTTTCCATTCAATCCACAACCCATAAAAACATTCCCACTTAAAGGTTTAAGCCAAACATAGTCATTAAAAATTTCATCGACAATATAACAAAAATTACCTCCATGAAGTCTAGGCAGCATCTCAACAGTAGGTTTAATATCTAATTTGTAAGCACCAAGAGCACGATAACGATCAGAAATACTCCTAACTTCAACATGCATATGTCTATCAGACCAAGGATAAAAATATCCTGAAATGATCAGTGAACCCAGAAAGTCACCCAAGCCAACCACATCTCCAGGAGAAACACAAGGTTTAACATGTAAAATTTTCAGAACAACGTCATCACCAACCTTAACTATAATTAAATAATCAAAGCCATCAGCATCACTTCTAAAAACTGGACACTCAAAACGTTCAACTTCTAAAACCAAACCTTCATTGACAGGGAATAGAGCCTCACCACTAGGAAAGTAAATGTCAATTGCAGAGCAAGACCTATGGGCAGGATAAGGACTATTAAAAAAACTAAACCAGCAATTCTCAGGAATTTTAATATCCACACCATTAGAAGAAGCGATAAGGATATACCCAGCCAATACAAACCACCAACATCGTAACCTATTTAACACTCTAACTATAGCTTAAATATTAGTATCGACATGAAGAGAAGGAGGACACGTCAAATGACGAATAAACCAATAATCATAGGAGTAGGAAGAACATCCTTTGGAGAACACTATGGAGAAAATCCAGAAGAACTAATAGAAGAGGCCGGCCTCAAAGCCCTTGAAACTGCAGGTATAGAAAGAAGAGATCTAGACGCAGTATTCATCTCAGATTACTTCTTACAAGTAACTAATAAAATAGGCATTGAAGAAGGCTTCGTCTCAGAACTCCTAGAAGTAAACATACCAATGGAAACCTTAAGATCCTTCAGCTCAGCACTAAGCTGTGCATGTAACGCCATAGAAGCAGGACGATTCAACATAGTCCTAGTGGGAGGAGTAGAGAAAATGACAGATAGACTAGATAAAATAAGAGATGATTTAATGATGCTAGGGGACCCATGGAGTTATCATGCAGGAGGTACACCAGAAGCCTTCCATGAATTAATGCTAAGAGAGTACATAAAAACATATAATTTAAACAATGAAGAAATACAAAAACTAATGAAGGCATTAGCCTTCATATCATGCAAAAACCATCACTATGGCTCCATAAACCCACTAGCACACTTCTATAAAAGGAAGATTCGAGTTGAAGACGTAATTAAAACAAGAAGGAGAAGTGGAAGCATACTTGGTTTATACGACTTTGCACCTATATCAGATGGAGCATCAGCAGCAATTATTGTGAACCCAAGAAAAGCAAGAGAAATTGCAGAAAAAGGATTAGAAATTATTGGAAGAGGAAGCTCAACAGATTATATATCGTACTTTGTAAGAGATTTAAAGGTAGGATTTAAATCAACTAGAAAAGCAATACAAAGAGCATTAAGCGAAGCTAAAATACCAATAGAAAAAATTGAATTAGCAGAGTTATATGATCAGTCAACTCTAATGGAGCTAATAGCTCTAGAAGACCTAGGACTATGCAAACCTGGAACAGCATGGAAAATAGTACATGAAAGCTACGAAAATGAAAAATATAATTACAACATTAACAGCAACACCATACATGTCAACACAAATGGAGGTCTAAAGGCAGATGGAAACCCATTAGGGGCAACAGGAGGAGCACAAATACATGAAATATACCTACAACTACTAGAAGAAGCAGGAAATAGGCAAATAGAATTAAAAAACAATGAACCATACGCATTAACCATGGAGTTAGAAGGATTTGGGACAAAATCATACATCTATATTATAAGGAGATGGGAAAATGAGCTCTGAACCAATTGAAAGAAGAGTCAGCTACATAGCAGATAGACTACGAGGAAGCCAATGCACCATATGTGGTAAAAAATACTTTAAAATACGGGACTATTGCGGCTCATGTGGAAGAAAAAGCTTTGGAAAAATGAAGAAAATAGATTTCTTCTATCAAAAAGGAGTACTAGAAGTATGCACAGTAATAAGAGGAGCAACAAATAAGTTTAGAATGCTTGAACCCTTCATATATGGAATAGTTTCATTTGACGGAGTAACAGTACCTGGAAGACTAACAGACTATATAGTTAAAGATGAATTCGATCCATCGAAAATTGAAGGAAGAGAAGTAATAGCAAGATTTAGAAGAAGATACTCAGTAACTCCACAAGAAATAATTCCAACTTCATCACTAACCTTCACCTTCACAGATGAATACTACCCATACATGGAATACCACAAAAACAATCCAAAAGAATACTCAGACAAGCCTGGAATAGTAGCCTATGGAGTCTATACATCAAGGTTCAGAATAAAAGAAGGAAGAATGGAAAGATCAGTTCCCTTCCTAGATGAAGATGCAATAACAGCAGCAGTAGAAGCAGGAAAAATAGCCCTAATACATGCAGCCATAGACAGCAAATACATAGAGAAAATCTATGTAGGGTCAGAATCAAATCCATATGCAGTAAAACCAATAGCATCAAAAGTAGCACAAGTATTAGAATTAGGAGAATGTGCAGGGGAAGGAGTAAGAGCAGTAGACGCCATAGACACTGAATTCGCATGTAAAGCAGCTACAAGTATGTTTAAAGATGCAGTAGCACTATCAAAATATGCAAGTGATCAAGGAGAAGACTTCTTCGCCATGGTAATTGGAACAGACAACTCACAATCAGCCCCAAGATGGGCTCCAGGAGGAGAATTAGACTTCTTCGTCGGCTTCGGAGCAGCAGCCTTCATTATTGGGAATAGAGATGTAATAGCAGAAATAGAAGGATGGTACTCATGTACATCAGATACACCAGACTTCTGGAGAAGAGACGGTCAAAAATATCCTATGCATGGAGGAAGATTCACAGGAGAACCAGCCTACTTTAAACATGTAATAAAGGCAGCTAAAGGATTAATGGATAAAATGAATTTAAAGCCAAGCGATATAAATTACTTCATACCACACCAACCAAATGTAAGATTCCCATTAAAAGCTGCTAGACGGCTGGGATTCAAAGACGAACAATGCCTACCGGGACTAAAGGTAGCAAAATTTGGAAACACCTACTCTGGATCATCACCAGTAGGATTAGCAGCAGTACTAGACATTGCAAAACCATATGAAAAAATACTGCTAGTAAGCTATGGATCAGGAGCAGGAAGCGACGCATACCTAATAACAGTAACACCAAAAATAACTGAAAAACGAAGTAGAACTAAAAAATTCAATATTCAATGGCAAGCTGAAAACCCATTCCTAATATACGTGGATTATAATACATATAGAAAATTCAAGGAAGGAATCTAAATCCCAATCTTTTTCTGCTTTAAAATTAAATCAACAGAAGGATAAGGCTCACATGCTAATCCATGTAAGAAGGCACCACCACTAACACAAAGCATACCACCAGTACTAATGATAATTCTATCCAAACCATACTTCACAATCTCAGCAGTAGTATCACCACCCAGGAAAATTAAACCACTACCAGCAATCCTTTTAGTAAGTAAAATGCCATGATTATAACCCCTCTCATAAACACCGAGAGGGCCAGCCCTAATCCTAAAGGTCTTCTCTTGAAGCTTCTCAGCATACAACTCAACCGTACCCATACCAACATCCATAATAATACCATTACTCTTATGAACCTCATCAATTGATAACTCTCTATTCTCACCATTCTCAAGAACAACAAAATCTATTGGGTGATAAATATTAAACTTCTTAACAAGCAACCTAGCAGCCTCAAAACTCTTGGGAGGCATCTTTTCTTCAAGAAACTTGTTATTACGAGGCCCTAAATCATAGCCCTTAACCCTAGCAATAAGCTGACCTGGAAGACCACCTGTAAATCCATCCATTCTAGACAAAATAGAAACTAAATAGTTAGTCTTAGCCAACTTGGCTCCACCCATAACAATTCCACAATTCTCACCAGGCTCAGACAAAACCTCACTCAAAGCCCTAAGTTCATAAACAGATCTAACACCAATCCAGGTAGGAGCAATATATGGCATGGCCATCAAACTAGTGTGAGCCCTATGCCAAACAGGCATGGCATCATTAACACAACTCTTAATCACACCTCTAAAAAACTTAATAAAACGTGAATTATCAGGATCAAAATTAAATTCTTCCTCAAACATACGTATATTATCGAGTAATAAAATTTCCTTCTCCCTAAGCTCCTTAATCCTCTCTCTAGTCTCATCAGAGAAAACCTTATTGGCAGGAATAAATTCAATATCAATACTAGATGGAAGAAGCTTTCTTAAAACGATCCAGTGTTGCTTCAAACTAATAAAATCCCTATTTCCAGGCCTACCCTGATGAGCAGTAACAACCAAACCAGCATACTCAGACAATAATTCTAAAACATGGGCATAGGCAATCATCCTCATATTATCCTCCATAATTCTACCATCAACAACTGGAATGTTAATGTCAATTCTAACCAATGTTGGAGATCTTATTTGAGACGGTAAATTGACAAGCCAAAAAGGACGAGATGCCCTATAATAATCCACCTTCATTAAAATCCCACCTATATTTATCTCTGTAAATATAATTTAAAAATTTAACCAACTTTTAAAACCATAATCTACATTAACAATAAGAACAGTCTATAAATCAGATAGAAATGACCAGTAAACAGGGCAAACAAAAAGATGAATACTGGCTACTAGGAAACCCAATTAGGAGAAGAATACTACTACTCCTAGCAGAAAGGAAAATAATGAAACCAACAGAGCTGAAAGAGAAACTAAACATAAGTTATGGAACCCTATACTACCATCTAAACTTAATGAGAAAATACATTGAAAAAGAAAAAGATAGAAAAATAAGGTTAAGCCCAGAAGGATGGAAAGCAATAACGCTGATAGAAGAAACAGAAACAATAAGAAAACTTAAACTACACATATTAATCAAGCTATTCGAAGAAGACTCACATACAACCGTTAGAATACTGAGAATACTTATAGCAATAATTGTTCTAAGCAACTACATAACATTCGACTACCTCTACGGGCTGAGAACAAGTCTAATGCTAACCTTCATTAAAAGCAAGTTAATTCCACTCTACCTATCAATAGCCCACGTGATAGGAAACTGGTTAACCTTCTCAACAGTAATAGTAATTTTAACAGTAATAATTGCACAGAGAAAACTAAGTGCAACAGAAATAATCCGTGTAACCATAAACCTAGCAGTGGCAATATCCCCAATACTAATATATCTATGGGCGATGAAAACAAAAACACCACTAGACCAGCAAATCTACATTATCTCACAAGCCTTAACAACAATCCTATTGATAGCCATGCTAATAGGAACAATAAAAATTAGAAGTGAAAGAGCAGCTATAATAACTCTAATAGCCATGTACAGTGCAATCTTAATGCTCCAAGCAATAGCAATAATAATCTTTTAACCTCGAAAAAATCGAGATAAACTCGAAAAACATCGAAAAAACAAAGTTTTTTTGCATCTACTCAATCTGAATAAGTGGCGATGACCATGAAGATGAAAATGAAGATAATAGCACTACTCCTAGTAACCCTCCCATTAATTTCAATCATATCAACAGCTCAACCCACACCACAAATAAACGAGAAAATAGGTATAAAACCATGGATAAAACCAGGATGGAAAGTTATCAAAACAGATGTCATGACCATAATATTTCCAGCAGGAGGAAGACACCCAATATTCATATGGTATTATAATGAAGACAACAACACAATACATGTAATACACTTCAAGGGAATATGGGAATACTTCACTGTTAACGTAACCGAGCTACATGAATTTAAAAGAACCCTAAACTTAACAGCACACCTAATAAACAGAACAATAATATCAAAACACTTAGAACACCTACAAAGAGAAGTGGAAATACATCATCAACTACAAATTCAACTCAACAAAACAATAGAAACAATAGGAAAGCAGCAACCCAAAATAAGCAATACCACAAAAATAATCGAAACAATACACAATGAGATAAATCAAATGAAAAACATACACTATGAAATAAGAAACCTAATAAGAAACATAAAAATGAAACTACATGAAACTTTCAATCAAATCAACGAATTCAATGGAACATTAGACGACCTAGATGAAGAAAGTAGACAACATGGATGCGACATAGCTGGAAACATTAAGAAAATAAGAAATAGAATTAGAGGAGCAGTAATTAGGATAATAGAAAATCTGCCCCAACTACTAGAACAACTAGAAAATGCCACAATACAAGTAAGCACTGAAATAGTCAGAGACATAACCATTAAAGTAGACGAGACAACGGAAATAATGATAGACATTGAAAATGAAATATCAATCATAAATCAAGTAATAAACACATTCTTCGAACACATCCCAGTACCAGGATATTTAAAACAAAAACTAAACATATGTCTAAACAAAACAAACAGAATAATTCATGAAATAGATGAAGTAAAAGAAATAATCAACAATCTAAATATAAAAACGAACGAACTATCAGTTAAACTTGAGAAAACTCTACATGAAATTAGTGGTGTAGAAGAAGAATTACATGAAATAGTCGTGGAAATAAACAACACACAAATAAAAATAAGGGAAATTCAACTAAATGACACAGAAATTCAACTAATATTCAATATGACGTTAAACTTGTCAATAGACATAACCCACACATTAAACTTGATAAAAGAGTTAAATAACACATTAAATCTAAACGTAACAAAATGCGTAGAGATAGCAAATGAAATTGAAGTAAAAATTGAAAAAATCAATGATGAAATAAACAGATGGAAAGAGAAAATTAGTGAGAAAATAAGAAAATCAAAACATCTTGGAAGAAAAATAGCGGAAAGGGCAAGAGAATTAAAGGGATTGGTAAACATTTGGTATACAAGTTGGCATCCACCATTATTCCACTTTGCCTCAGGATTCTGGGATCTAACCAACATAGAAAATATAACGACACCAGAAGGAGATGTCATTGGGCTAACCTTCCTTTACAAATTAATTGAAGTGCCAAGTCCACAATTCAAATTCCTCGAAGACAACTTAATGCTTAGATGCCGCTTCTACTACGTACCAGTGAAAGAAAAAGTGGACAATGTAACATACACAGTTACAAGGGCAGAATTAAAGGTAGACTTCATCCTACAGAAATGGGAATGGATTCTAGACAATGTAAAACAACTACTAGAAGAACAATATAATTTAACAATAAGTGGAGTAGAAGGATTGGCTCTATGGATTGACATAGCATCATTAAACCTAACAAAACTAAAACAAATAGGAAAACCCCTAGAGGAAGCAGCAATAGAAATTGAAAAATCAGCGTCAAAGGCAAGCGTACTAACCAATATAAATGCAGTTGGAGGAGAAGTAAACATAAATGTAAATGTAAAAGTTAATGCTACAAAGGATCTAGAAAAACCATTAACCATCCCAAAAAGATTCGGAGTACCATTAAAACTAGAATTCATCTCAGAAGACGCAACTCTAGGAGGCTTCTTCAAATTTATAAATACAGCAAAGATAACCTACCCGAATGGAACAGAAGAGGACATTAGTGTAAAGGCAGCATATCTAGAAGCAGGAGGATTCCTAAGAATCTATATATGCTACCCATACTTTAACGGAGCATCGCTACAACATGATCCAAGCATAGGCCTAGAGGTAGAAGTAGAAGAAACTCCAATCTACACGATAGAAGTACCAAAATTAGAGGAAGTACTACCTGAAAAAACATTAATGATAATGACTGTAACTCCAATTAAAACAGAAATAACAGCAACTCAAGGAGAAACAGTAGTCGTAGAAGTAATCTTAAAAGATGCCACAGGAAAACCAGTAGAGGGAGCAAGCATCCAAGTAACATTAGCAGGAAAAACTTATACTGCAAGGGATCTAGGTGCAGGTGAATATAAAGCAGAAATATCAACTGGAGACCTAGAAGTAGGAGAATATAAAGCAGAAATATATGCCGAAAAGGAAGGATATACACTGGCAGAAGCAACACTAACAATAGTAATATCACCAAGACAGTTAATAGTAGGTCTAGAAACAATAGTAATAACAGCTATAATAGTAGGAGCAATAACAACAGCAGTCATAGCAACAAGAAGAAGAATTAAACCTAAATCCTAAACACCATCTTTATTTTTTAGATCATAATTATTCTCCATTAGATACTATTCAGAAGGGAGATAAGGTGGGAAGATTTGAAGTAATGGCATTACTCCAAGCTGCAAGATACTATATTCTATCAAAAGACATAAAAAAGGCATTCTCCTTCGGATTAAATAGAGCTATATTCTATGCATGGGCTAAAAAAAGAGGAAGAATACAAACCAAAAAACTCAAAGTCGAGACACAAAAACCAATAAGAAAAAGAAAAGAAAAGATTATGATATACGTAGGAGATGAAGGAGCATACATGTCAGATAAAGGATGGTTTACTATCGGCAACACAGAGCAAAAACCAGAAGACTTCGAAAGACAAATAATAGCAAAAATAAACAGCATAATCCCCTTCGAAAAAGCATGGAGAGCTGCAATAGAGTATGTAAGCAACTTCAGCAGAAGCACATTACTAGATCAACAGAAATTCTATGAGAAAGTCTACAAACCAGTAAGAGACAATTTCCTACAAACAATAAAACAAAGAGAAATAGAAACAAAAGAAACAACATTAACGAAGTTCTTCAAAGACAATTAAATTATAAGTTTATGGTAGCCGGGGGGAGATTCGAACTCCCGTCGGCGGGGCCAAAGCCCGCCATGCTTGGCCGCTACACCACCCGGCTCCATAAAGATTGAAGTAAACAGATGGTATAAATTTTCCGCATATCAATCTATAGGCTTCTCACTTCATGAGAAGTAGATATTTTTACTCCCCCATTCTTTAACATTATTGATACTGAACAATATTTTTCCTGGGAAAGCTTGATAGCCTTTTCAAGTTTCTCTTTATCAATATTACCATAAGCAATATAATGTACATGAATGTTTGTATAGATTCTTGGAATCTCACTTCTCCTTTCACCCTTCACATGAACTTCAAGTCCATTAAGCTTCTGCTTCATTTTATCCAAAATGGTAATTATATCCCAAGCAGTACATCCAGCCAGCGCAATCAAGACAAGTTCCATGGGGCTAGGTCCAATTGGAGCTTCAACTACACTTGACGGAGCCTTTAAAATTACAGTTGCATAAGAGCTAGTCTGACCAATAAATCCAACATCTCTAATAAGTTTCAATTTAACTTCAAGTTCACTCACAGATAAACCCCTCTCATTAAAAGTGCAACATAAATTATAAAATAATTACTGTTATAGTTAGTTGCCTTTACTATAAATCTTAGTCTTAGATAGATCAATTAAAGAGTATGGAATACCAGTCTTACTAATATTCTCTTCACCATGCTCAGTAGTTAAAATGAAGCCACCACATCCAACTACAATTCCATTAATCATAATAATTTCACCCCTAGCAATACCCATACAAGCTTTACACCTAACAGGATCAATAACAGTTATATCAGCATCAGCACCAACACCAAGATGCCCCTTACTCTCTAAGCCCATAAGTTTAGCTGGATTAAGTGAAAGCTTAATAGCCAACTCAGATAGAGTCAAAGCACCAAACTTAACTAGAAGCATACCCTTCTCAACAGCGACATTTCTTGGAATAGCACCACCATCAGTACTAATAGCATCAATAATAAAATTGCCATTAGAAGCCTTAGCAGTAGCTAAAATTATCTGAGCTTCAGGGTCATTAACTGGGAAGCTCAAACCAATATCAGTTTCAGCCTCCAACCAGTACTCTAAACCCTCCTTTCCAGAGACAAGAATAACTTCACCACCAGCCTTAACCCTCACAGAAGCATATCCATCAAGAATAGCTTGTTTAAGGCCATCATAAGTTTCGGGATATCCTCCAAGCCTTAGACAATTACATGTAACCTTACTAACAGGAACACCATTAACACACCTACCACTAGTACCATTAACAGTTGCAAGATAAGATTCAGAAGCAATATTTCGTCTACCAGATAAATGTCTCAAAGCCCTTAAAGCCTCAACTATTGGATCATCAATTAAACCTCTACAGTAGCTGTTAACATGTGCAATATGCAGTCCATTATCACCTGCAAGTTCAACAGCTTCAATCAAACCATTAATATCACTTCCAGTCTCAGTAGTACCAACATGAAATGCAATATAAACACCTTGCCTATTACACTCCTCAATAATTCTAGCGGTAGTCTCAGGAGTAAAGGGTCTATGACCACCCGTAATCTTAATACCCAAAGCACCCTCACTCACAGCCCTAGAAACAGCCTCTGAAATCTGCTCATCAGATAATTTTTCACCAGAAAGGGGATAATAACTCCGAATATTAGTCAGAAAAGCAACATTCAATCCAGCTCCATAAACCCTAATGTCATCTACAATTCTCTCCACCCTAGAGCCAAAGTCAAAGGCAGTTATAACACCAGCTTTAGCCATCATCCTATGCCCAAGTCCACGAATATGAACATGAGTGTCAATAACACCAGGGAAAACAATTTTACCCTCAACATTAACTATCGATTCAGCCTTTCTAGCATCTAATTCATCAGCAACCTCAGCTATTTTTCCATCCCTAATAGCAATATCTAGAACCTCTTCAACTCCATTCTTTGGATCAACAACTAATCCACCTTTAAGAAGTAAATCATAACACACCATAATCCAGACCCCCATAAACAACATAACTTAGAGAAACCTAATATAAAAGTTGTAATTAGACCAAATCAAAAAAATAATCAATTAGAAAACAATAAAAGACCAGTCAAACAAATAATATAAAATCTACAAAAACAGTGGTGCACTTGAAATGCAAGGTGAAACACCAGAACTAATCAGCATTGATAGAAGTAAGTTCACATTAAAAGACATAAAAGTATGGAGAGAAATATTGAAAGGAAATTTTCTAGTACTACTATCAAGCTGGATTGTCTGGCGCTTCTCAATGAGGCTAGCTCAACCATATAGATCACCCTTCATAATTGAAGTTCTAGGTGGAAGTGCAACCATAATAGGCTTAATGTCATCAGTCTCATCAATAATTAGATTCCTAATATTCATACCAGGAGGATACATAGCAGACAAAGGGGGTAGAAAAAAGATAATTTCAATAATGACATTCTTCATGGCATCATCATATCTATTCTACGTATTCGCAGCAGACTGGAAATGGGCATTCATGGCAGTAATAATATCAGCAATAGCTGGAATCTACATGCCAGCCCTAAGAGCAATGACTGCAGATTCACTAAAACCAGAATATAGAGGAATAGGATTCACACTACAAAGCTATCTACCAAGCATACCAGCCATATTCTCTCCAACCATAGGAGCACTACTAATCCAGACATACGGCTTCAACACAGGGGTAAGACTAGCCTTCACACTCCAATTTATTAGTGGAATGACAGCAGCTACAATAAGAATATTATTCCTAAAGGAAACCCTAAAAGTCAAACAACAGGAAGAAACATCAATCAACATGGCCATGAAAGACCTATTCAAAACATTAAAAGAAATACCAAAGGAAATATGGTGTATATTAATAGCATCATTCATAGGAAGACTAGGACAAACAGTGGGACAATATAGAATATTATACTATACACAGGTGAAAGGACTAGATATTTTTTCATGGGGACTAATACTAACAATCTCAAGTGCATTCTCAATAATACTTGGAATAACAATAGGATACCTAATAGACAAGTACGGGAAAAGAAGAATGAGCATAATACTATCAATAGCCTTCATAATATCAACCCTACTATTCATAAATGCTAACAATTTCTACACCTTCCTATTAGCAATAATATCAATAACAGTAACTAGAAGTGGAATATCAGCAGGACTGAGGACATTACAAGCAGACCTAACACCAAGAAGACTAAGAGGAAGAATAAACGCCGTAGGATTAATGCTAAGCCAACTAATACTAATCCCAATAGGATATATAGCAGGCGCAGGATATGAAGTAAACCCAATTACACCATTCACAATAGACATTATATTCTCAATAATCACCCTGACAATGTTAATTACAATAATAAGAGAACCAGAAAAAGTATACTTCTAAACTACAATTCAATTAAGATAAAGTCAAACCCTCAGACAACCTATAACTTAAAACTGTTTGTAAAATGAAACTCTCCACCAATACATTGAAAAAACCGACAATATACTCAAAAACCTTAAAGATCACAGCAAAATATGAAGCTTTGAAACAATTAAACAAATCAATTAAAAACCATAAAATAAAGCCACCTAAAATATAAACCGAAATAATGACACTTAAAAGCGTAATAAAAGTAGCAATAAGTAATCTAGGATAAATGTCAAGCATTCTCACTTTAAAATAATTTGACGATGAAATAAAACTTGAATAGAAAGGAGAAACAAGACACCCAAACGAGGTGAAAGCATAAATTAAGCTAACAATCCAAGCAGGAAGAAAACCATTAATTGAAAAAATTATGCAAAAAGAAAAAGTCAAAGCCGCAATAGGAGAACCTAATAGGAAACCAAGGATAAAAGGAAAAACTGTATAGACAATAAATCCAGGAACATCAAAACTCAAAAACATAATCCACCTCGAAACACTAGAGAGACTTAAAACCACTCTAAACAACATAGCGGCAACAGAAAACAATGCAATCTTATAAAAATGGCTCTTCCAAATAGCGGACAATAGAATTGAAACCCTAAATCCAGAAGAAAACAAAATCATTAAGATTCCAATTAAAATTGAAACAGCAATTCCAAAAGCAAATCTAGCAAAAAAGGCAACTATAATTGAAGCCAACAAGGGAGAAAAGAAATCTATAAAAAAATTTATTTTTTCTCTTCTACCATAAACATCCAAAACTCCATCCCTACACCCCCTCAAACCCAAAAAATATCCAAGAATTAAAGCAATAAAAAAGGATGGAAACAAGTAATAAACAATCTCAAAAACAGAAACACCAGTAAGAAGAGAAGCATAGACAATTAATACCCCAAGAGGAAAGATAAGGGAAACACTATGACTAAACCATAAATTAACAAAATTCTTAACCACTCTACTAACACCTAAACGTTTACCTTCAATACCAATGATGGAGGCAGAAAGTAAAACACCACCAAGAGTTGGAAGCAAGCCAAAAATAACTGGAACAAGCATCATGACATGCTTACCATTCCTAGTTAAACCCATCAAACACTCAACCAAGCCATCCAAAAAACCAGATTCTTGATAATAAAAGCCAAAAATAGTGATCAAAGAAACAGTTAATACCAGCTCCAACATCCTCAAATAAAAATCAACATTAAACAAAGCATCCATGAGGACATGTAAAGGAACAGTAAGAACAGTTAATATAAAGGTTGAAGTAAAAATTGAAGTAACCAGGTTAACCCTAAAAAGAAGTAAAATAAAAAGCACAACAAAAGCGAGCAACACTGCAATTAACTCAATAGACATTTCAAACACGTCCAATCAAAATAGTTCAGATTAATTAAAATATAAGGGAAAACTAAAAACGTTACGTATAACTTTACCAATAAATAAATCAGAAGCAACGAGGGGCGATAATGGAATACATTGTTGGAGTAGATGGAGGTGGAAGAAAAACAATAGCAGCAATATCAACATTAAAAGGAGAAATAATGGGAATTGGAAAGGCAGGATCAACAAACATAAACATAACTGATAGAAACACAGTAGCAATACAACTTGAAAAAGCCATAAAAAATGCAATTAAAATTAGCAGAGTAGATGGAAAAGCGTTAATTACAGTACTCGGAATCGCAGGAACAGAGAGAAAGAGATGCTCAAAAATAATAAGGGAAATCTGTAAAGAAATGAAAATTACTGAAAAAATAGTAATAGTTTCAGACGCCATGATAGCCTTAACTGCAGCTACAAAAATGAAGCCAGGAGTAATAATAATATCGGGAACAGGATCGATAGCCCTTGGAATAAATAGAGAAAGAAAAATTGCACGTGCAGGAGGATGGGGATATCTACTAGACGATGAAGGCAGTGGCTACTGGATAGGATTAAAGGCATTAAGAGAAGTAATGAAAGCCCATGATGGAAGAGGGAAAACAACCATACTAACAAGTATGATACTAGAAAAATTTAATATTGAAAATCCAAGCCAACTAGTAGACATAGCCTATGGAAGGAAAATAACAATAGCAGAAATAGCATCAATAGCAGAAATAGTCTCAAAATGTGCATCACTAGGAGACAAAATAGCCATAGGAATACTGAGAGAAGCAGGAGAAAATTTAGCTGAAATGATATACACAGTAATAAAGAAACTAGGAATAGAAAAGGAGGAAATTCCTATATACTACTCGGGAGGAGTATTTGAAGCTGGAGACTACATTATAAAACCAATAGAAGAAAGATTAAGAGAAAAAAAGATAAAAGCAAAACTAGAAAAACCAATCCTAAAACCAGTAACAGGAGCATTAATGCTAGCCCTAAACTATCTAGGAATAGAAGTTAAAGGAGAAGTAGAGGAAAAGTTAATAGAAACAGCTAGAAAATGGGGTTTAATAAATGAGGAAAATTAAAGGAGACAAGAAAGTCTTCCAAGAACTACTAAAAATAGAAACAGAAAAAACAAGCAAAAAATTCGAAAAAATAAGTGAACTATCAATCATCGAAATACTAAAAGTAATAAATGAAGAAGACAAAAAAATTGCATACGCAATTGAAAAAGAAATACCAAAAATAGCTGAAGCAGTGGAAGTAATAGTCAATGCAATAAAAAAGGGTGGAAAGTGGATCTATGTAGGTGCAGGAACAAGTGGAAGACTAGGAGTAATAGACGTTGCAGAGCTACTTCCAACCTATAATGTTGGGCCGGAAACTGCAGATGCAATAATAGCAGGCGGACCAGGAGCAATGTTCAGACCAATAGAAGGAGCAGAGGACGATGAAGAAATGGCTATAAGAGAATTAAAGGCAAGAAGAATAACCAGCAAAGACGTAGTAATAGGAATTTCAGCAAGTGGTAGAACACCATTCGTAATAGCAGCCCTAAAATACGCTAAAACTCTAGGGGCAAAGACAATAGCAATAACAAGTACATGCAACTCACCCATAACAAGACATGCAGATACAATAATATGCCCAAAAACAGGACCAGAAGTAATAACTGGCTCAACAAGAATGAAAGCGGCAACAGCACAAAAAATGATCCTAACAATGCTAAGTACAACAGTAATGATTAAACTTGGAAAGGTACATGGAAGCCTAATGGTATCCCTAGAACCAGTAAGTAAAAAGCTGATTGAAAGAGCAAAGCGAATCATAATGATGGAAGCAGATGTAAATTATGAAGAAGCATCAAGACTACTAGAAGAAGCCCATGGAAACGTAACAGTAGCAATAGTAATGGCAAAAGCAAAAGTAACCAAGCAACAAGCAGAAACACTCTTAAGAATGGCAAACAACATACCCACAAAAGCAATTAAACTAGCCGAGGAGCTGAGAAAAAGTGAAGAGAAAAACAAAAGTTAAAACAGGACTAGACATCCTAGTAAAAGAAGACTTCAGAAGAATTAGAGGATTAAAAATTGGAATAGTGGCAAATCAAACATCAGTCACAAGCGAATTAACACACATAGTAGACGAGGCAAAAAGAAAAGGGAGATGCCGAGTAGAAATAGTATTCTCACCTGAGCATGGATTCACAGGAGAAAAACCAGACACATATAAAATAAAGGGAATAATCCACAACGATGAGTATGACGTAGATATCTTCAGTCTATATGGAGAAACCTACGAACCACCAAAAGAGATACTTGAAGAATTAGATGCATTAATCTTCGACCTACAAGACGTCGGCGTAAGATGGTACACTTACATCTCAACCCTATACTACTGCATCAAAGCATGCGGCAAAGCTAAGAAGCCAATTTACGTGCTAGACAGACCAAATCCATTAAATGGAGAAGTAATTGAAGGACCAATACTAAAACCAGAATTCAAATCCTTCGTAGGAATAGCTGAAATACCAGTTAGATATGGAATGACCATAGGTGAACTAGCACTACTATTAAATGAAAAATATTATCTAAAAGCCCAACTACAAGTAGTTTCAATGGAAAACTGGAAGAGAGACTACTGGTTTGAAGACACAAATCTAATATGGATACCAACATCCCCAAACATTCCAACACCAGAAACAGCTATAACATATGTGGGAACAACATTAATTGAAGGAACAAACATATCTGAGGGAAGAGGAACATCAAACCCATTCAAAGTAATAGGTGCCCCATGGATTAAAGCTAAAAAACTAGCTGAAAAATTAAATAAAGAAGGTTTAAGTGGAGTAAAATTTAGACCAATCTACTTCATCCCATACACTTCAAAATATAAAAACCAAGTATGTGGAGGAATACAAATCCACATAACCGACAAAGATGATTTAAAACCATTCGAAATTGGAATACACATTCTAAGTACAGTTAAGAAAATGTATCCAGAAAAATTTGAATGGATAAAAAGCATAAAAGATGGAGAAGAAAAATACTTCATAGACCACCTGGCAGGAACAAGTAAACTTAGAGAAATGATAGATGAAGGAGAAAATCCATGGCAAATACTAGACGAGCTGGAAAAAGACTTGGATATATATGCAATTGAGAGAGAAAAACACTTAATCTACACTTAAAGGAGCCCTACTGAAAAGCCCATCAATATTCACAGGCAAACCACCCCTAAAACTCAATTCACCAAATAAAGCCCTAATCAAAAATCTAAGCTGAACATCATTCAAACCATAAGTCGCAATATAACATTTGACTTCAGGAAAAGCCAATATGTCATAGGGATCCCTAGAAGCAACAACAATTAAATCACCTACATCCATAAGCCTTCTAACCAACTCCACTTGACCCCTATTCGACAATGCATTATAAGTGAAAACCAAGTTAACTTCACAGCCCCTTAAACCATCAAAAACATAGTTAATAGTTTCATTAGAAGGATCAGTCTCATACATAAAAACTCTAATATCACTACAAAAATTGCTGAGAATCTTATTAAGCCATAGAGAAAAATTATCAAAACTAAGAAATCTTTCAACAACAATCTTAGGAAAAACTACTCCAATAGAAGTCAAGTCACCATCTAACGGAATAACATTATCATTTTTAACCAAAGTAATTGAAGACATATAAACATTAGAAATCAAATTCCTATGCTCTCGACAGCCAACAACCAATAAGTGCTCAGGTTTAAACTTGTATGAGTAAAGATTAAACTTCCTCCTAAACTTTTCAAGTCTCAAATAAATATCCATCAACCTATCTCTACTAATCTCTCCACTCCTCACACCTCTAGCGATTTCATCCTTAAGAGAAAGCATTAAGTCATAATTAGAACAAGGAAGAAGCAAATCAACCCCAGCATTCAATGCCAAAACAGCAATTTCACGAGGACTAAAACGATCATATATAGCCTTCATCTCTAGGGCATCAGTCATAACAAGGCCATTAAATTTAAGGCAATCCCTCAACAAGCCAGTTATAATAGTTTTAGAAAGAGTTGCAGGAAGGCCGGAATCATCAATTTGAGGATAAGCTATATGAGCAGTCATAATAGCTGAAACATCAGCATCAATAGCAGCCCTAAATGGAATAAGCTCCCTCCTCAACATAGTATCTAAATCTAAATTCAATACAGGTAAATTAAGATGAGAATCAACCAAAGTGTCACCATGACCTGGAAAATGCTTTGCAACCGCCATAATACCATTAGATTGAAGAGACTCAATGTAAATCTCACAAAATCTTGCAACCTCCAATGGATCGTCACCAAAAGATCTAACACCAATTATAGGGTTAAGAGGATTAGAATTTACATCAACAACAGGTGCTAAATTAACATTTATACCCATAGCTTTAAGCTCTTTAGCAGCGATTTCAGCAACAATTCTAGCATTCTCAACCCGCCTAGTAGCTGAAATAGCCATGGCACTAGGAATAGGTGTAACACCGCTACTAATTCTAATTACAATTCCACCCTCATAGTCAATTGAAACAAAAAGTGGAGGTAAACCAATCTCCTTAGCATAAGTTTGAAAGTCACTAACTAGCTCACCAACTTGACATGGACTAACAACATTCCTTCTGAACAATATAATTCCAGAAGGCTTTAAAGTCTTAAGCAAATCTTTATGCTCACTATTAAACTCAGTACCCCTAAAGCCAATCATAAGTAACTGACCAGAAAGGAAATCTAAATCCAATCAAGTCACCCAACCCATAATTTCATCTTAACAATCCTATTTGAAAACGAACTATAAATAATCATTATTGTAAATCAGCATTAAGAAACTTAATAACAACTACAACACTAATTATACTTGGGAAAATTATGTCAACAAGCATCATAGATAAATTGAAAAATATAGAAGAATTAATTAAACTACCATTATATGGAGTTGAAGGAGTAACACATGACAAATTAATATACATGTCAACAAAAGAGGGTATAAGAGACCTATGGACACTAGATCTAAAAACCAATAAGACATTAAGACTAACAAAGAAGGGAATAAGCGGAGTTGCAGACATTAAATCCAAATCTCCACAAGTAATCTATATTAGAGATGTAAGTGGAGGAAAAGAGTTACATCAAGTATTCTCGATAAATGTAAATAATTTAGAAGAGAAAACAATCATAGACTTTAAACCCAGAAGAATCTTTGGAATATCATTTGATGGAGAAAAAATAGCTCTCAGCTGTGCAGGTGAAAAAGAAGTAGAAATCTATACAGCCGAACTAAACGGGAGATATGAGAAAGTTTATGGAATAAAAGCCTTAACTATAGTTTCAAGTATCAGTAAAAATTTAATCGCCGGATATGGTTCATTTAAGGATCCAAAAACCTTTGAAATATTCATATATGATCTTAAAGACGGAAAATTCAAGATATACACTCCAAAGGAAGGGGCAACATGTAAGCCGCCAAGAATATTTAATGGAAAAATATTATTCTCAACAAACGCCTTTAGAGAAGAAAAACTAGTAATATACGATTATTATGAAGATAAGCTAAGGGAAATAGAACTGCCAAGCCAAGACTATAAGAAGTATAAGTTTGCAGAATACATAAACTATGACTGGACTGAAGATGGAAGAATATGGTTCATAGGTGAAATCAACGGTAGAACAAAACTATTCATAGATGGAAAGGAGGTAAAACTCCCCGAAGGAACTACAAGTAATGCCTACATATATAGAAAACAAGTCTATGTTACATGGTCATCCGCAAAAACACCCACAAGAATATTAAAGGTAAATCTAGTAAATGGTAAGATTGAAGAAATTCTAGGAGCAAAGATTCCAGAGCACATTTCAAAATGCTTTGGAGACATAAAATTCACCAAATATAAAAGCTTCGATGGACTAGAAATTCCAATGTACATATTTGAAAGCAAAGTAGTGTCGAAGCCAGGGCCAACAATAATATATGTACATGGAGGCCCGTGGGCTGAAGTAAATGATTCATGGAATAGAACCATAAGCTCACTTCTAGTGTCAGGATACCATGTACTAGCCCCAAACTTTAGGGGGTCAACTGGATATGGAGAAGAATTTAGAAGACTAGACATAGGTGATCCAGGTGGAGGAGACTTAATGGACATTGTCTATGCAAGGAAATATGCAATTGAAAATGGAATAGCAGATGAAGATAAAATTGCGATAATGGGCTACAGCTATGGCGGCTTCATGACCTATCTAGCAACAGTTAAATATCCTGATTTATGGAAATGTGGAGTAGCAGGAGCAGGAATAGTAGACTGGGAGGAAATGTATTATTTAAGCGACTCCATATTCAAAAAATTCATAGAAATACTATTTGCAGGCAAAAAGGAACTCTGGAAGGATAGATCAGCAATAAACTTTATAGAAAAACTGAAAGCTCCAATATGTATAATACATCCACAAAACGATACAAGGACACCGCTAAAACCAGTACTAAAATACTGCATGAAACTACTAGAAAATGAGAAAACCTTTGAAGCTCACATAGCACCAGACATGGGACATGTAATATTAAAAGTGGAAGACGCATTGAAAATATTGTTCCCAGCAATAATATTCCTAGAGAAATATCTAAAGTAAAATAAATCCAATAAATATTCATTTGAGGAAAAGCATGAATCCAATTAGAAAACTAGCAAAACTACAGGAAAAGGAAAGTCTAAAGGCAATAGGATTAATGTCAGGTACATCAGTAGATGGAGTATCAACAATACTAACTGAAATAAAGGGAAACTGGTTAAACACAAAATTCAAGATAATATCACATAAAACATATCCATATCCAAAGGAAATTAGAAAGAGAATATTTGAACTATTCAATCCTAAAACAAGTACAGTTGAAAAAATATGTTTAATGAACTTTGTCATAGGCAAAATATTTGCAGAAGCAGCAATAAGAATAGCTGAAGAAAGCAATATAGATATAAGTGAAATAGACTTCATAGCAAGCCATGGACAAACAATATATCATCAACCAAAGAAGACAAGAGTAGGGAGATATGAAGTAAAATCAACTCTACAGATAGGGGAGCCATCAATAATAGCTGAAGAGACAGGGATACTTACAATAGCTGACTTCAGACCTAAAGACATGGCGGTAAATGGTGAAGGAGCACCACTATCAGCATATGCAGACTACATAATCTTTAGAAGTAAAGAAATTTCGAGGGCAATTCAAAACATAGGAGGAATAGCAAATGTAACATACATACCTAAAAATGCAACAATAAACAACGTAATAGCCTTCGACACTGGACCTGGAAACATACTCATAGACTACTTCACCAACTATATAACTAAAGGAAAGTTAAACTACGATCCAAATGGAGAAATCGCAGCCAAGGGAAAAATCTCAGAGAAACTATTAGAATGGCTAATGCAACACCCATACTTAAGAAGAAACCCACCAAAAACAACTGGAAGAGAAGAGTTTGGAATAAAATTTGCAGAAAAAATACTTGAAAAAGCAAGAAAATTAAAAGTAGAAAATGAGGACTTAATTGCAACACTAACCAAATACACTGCCAGAACAATAGCTGAAAGCTACAAAAAGTATCTCCCAGAAATACCTGAAGAAGTAATTATAGGTGGAGGAGGAGCATACAATAAAACGTTGATAAAAATGCTAAAAGAAGAACTAAGAGAAGTAAAAATAAGATTCCACGAAGAATTTGGAATACCTACACAAGCAAAAGAGCCACTATTAATGGTAATATTAGCAAATGAAGTAATTCATGGCCACTTCAACAACATGCCAAATGCAACAGGAGCATCCAGAAAAGTAATCATGGGGAAAATAGTCCTAGGAAAATACTATTAATCTAAATCCTCAAGCAGTAGCTGAAACAATATTAGTTAACCCTACATTCAACATATGATGTTCATAATTAATCTTACAAGCATAATTCAACCATCATATATAGTAGAAAACGCCACTCCATTTCAACTAACACTATGAAGACATTCAACTAAATTAAGTAAGAGATTAGATGTATAATGCATTGCCATACTAGTATTCTCGCCTCCTATAATACAACACTAGCACTATGGCCACCACTATAATCAATAGCAATACAATGTAAACTAAATATTGCATAATTGGTGGAGGTGGAGGCGGTGGTGGAGATACAAACACTAATACTTCAACAGACCTAACACCCTCAGCCTCAGCTTGAAGCACATAGGTTCCAGCCTTGTCAAATACTACACTGAAGAATGTCTTACCATTCACATTAGTTCTATTTAATGCATAAAGCGTATCATTAACATAAAGCTTTACCAGTACATCAGCCATAGGCTTATTAAACTGGTCAAGCACACGTACACTAACCTTAACTGAACCACCAACTAAAACTTCAATTTTATCAACATTAATGTCAACTATCGTTACTTTAGGCTTAAGTGGTGGAGGAGGACGAACAACTACATAAACACTATCAGATTTAACTGTATCAGCCCTAGCATAGAATTCATAGGTTCCCTTCTCCCTTAAAGTAACAATGAAAGTAGCCACACCCTCATTAGAAGTTTTAGCTGAAGTGTAATAGGAGCCATTAATATACAAGTCAACCTGAACATTAGCCATAATATCACCATACTGATCATAAACAACAGCAGAAAGCAGTACACTTCCACCAGCATCAATCTCAGTTACATTAGCACTCAATTCTATACGTGTGACCCTTGACGGAGCCCTATAAACATAAATCGTAACAATACTAGACTTAACTGTATCAGCCTTAGCATAAACATCATAATAGCCAGGCACATCAAAGGTGACAGTGAAAATTGCTTTACCATTAGAGGCAGTCAACTTAGAAGCGATAAGGTTATTCTCAACATAGAGGTAGACGCGCTGATTAGCCATAGGTTCATCATTAGTATCCAAAACAGTAACAATAAACGTCACTGAACCACCAACCTCAACCTCAGTCCTATCAGCAGAAATCAAAACTCTACCAACCTCAGGAGGTGGAGGTGCCTTCTCAACGTTAAAAGTAGTAGAAGCTGAAGCTCCAGTAGAAGAATCAGTAACTATAACAGTATAACTGCCAGTAGACCAAGTAGTTGGAAGCTTAAACTTAAAAGTGGCAGTTCCAGTAGAAGAAGCAATAGTTTCATCTACATATGCAGGAGTGCCAGCTGGATCATTAACCTGTAAGTTTACATGTCCATTAGGAGTAGCACCACTAACACTAACAGTAACCAAGTCACCTAGATAATAAGTATCCTTATCAGTATCAACAGATAACGTTGCAAATGATATTGGAATAAAAGAAGAATAAAGCACTAACAGAATTAATGGAATAGTAATTATCACTTCTCTAAGATAACTCCGACCCATCGCCATCAGCCTTCAACTCTAAATGTAATTTCCAAACCACTATTGTATGCTAAGGTTACACCACCCTTATCTAGCCAGTTACTCCAAACCATAACTTTAACCGTATAATCGCCAAATGGAGCAGTATCAGGAATCCTAAAGCCAACACCATAAGATCTACTCTCACCTGGAGGAAGCTCAGCCACTACAAAGCCAAGATATACAGGTTCATAGTCATGGACAAATTGTAAAAGCACTAGAAATCTAGTCGGAACACCGAAATAATAGGTTTCAGTATTAAAGTAATACTGCAAAGCCATTTCAATAGTTACATTGACAAGGACAATTTCCCCTCTCTTAAAGGTATTTTTGGGGTTGCCATTTTGATCAGCTGTGAAGGCATTTTGGATGTATAGAGGGTAATCTTGTGATGGAGCAATATAGGTTGCTAGAGAAAATATATAGCTGACTATAATCCCCCCAATCAATAATGTTATCGCTACAACTGCCAATAGAGTTTTAAAATCGACAGTTATAACGATAACATCATTATCATCACTAGGCAACTAGTTCACCGAAAATTCTATATTAATGAAACTATTTAAAGATTTTTTCATGATAATCATTTAAATTAAAATCTTACATATTTAATCAAGATAAAATTAACATATTTTCAGTGAACTCTTATTACTAGAAGAGAAAAGGTGGAATCATTGAAGAGTAAAACGGTGAACACAGCAATTCTTGCATGTCAAACAATATTAACAATTATAATGTTACTTCACCTATTTAGGGTAAATTACTATCCCACGGTACATAGAATAACTTTAACAAGAAATTTTCAGGTGGAATGGTCTAGAGAAATCTTGCTCATCATACAAATATTATCAACCATGCTGCTTATTCAATCAGCTTTACCGTCAAAGAGAAAATTAATTCTAATGTCAACATTAATTATGAGTTTAAGTGTAGCTTATACTCTAACTGGTATAGGGGAAGTAATTGTTGCATTATCAGTAATGTCAGCTATAATCTTAATTAAAAGCCAGATAGTACAAATCAGTAATACCATAACAATAATGTTAGCTATATTAGTTATTCTCGAAGCATTATCATTAATATACTGGACAGCACTACCCTTAGCCTCACTAAGCCCCCTATATGGAATAGCAAAACTTGAAGAAGCATTATATTATATATTCACAGTAACTGTGCCACCATTAATGCTAATGGCTTTATTGGCATGGATAATAAAGCCAATACTAAT
>NZ_JBTVBB010000028.1:0-5844 GCF_058356305.1 Candidatus Culexmicrobium sp. | reverse complement strand
AGAAGACCACAAAATCTTCCAAACAATAAATCTCTCTGACAAGATTTACCCCCATATTTCTCTAAATATAATTTAATACTTGTAACTGTTTTAATAAAATCCTCTAATTTTATACTTATTAAAAACTAATATAAACACTATTATCACAATTATTGAAGCCCACAAAGTATGTGTTTTTATCCCTATGCGGTCCAAACCAGTATTTTCTCAAACCATTCATTCTGAAAGTGATAAAAACTATAGATCAAATGTGAGGATGATCGACATCAGGTAAAATACTTTCAATCACAAGAAAAAATACTTGAAGCCCATCAAGCTCCACAAAACCAAACCTATGTAAATAAAAATACCATAAAAGGCAAACAAAATGAGTTACCCCCTCCACATTCTATCCATCACCATTCCTAGCATATATGCTAGTTACCATTTGGCGAAACAGGCAATAATAACATTTCACTTGTAGGTTATCATCAGATATTCACATCCACCTCCAAAAGCCACTCTCTTAAGATATGTTTTATCTGCCTTCCTCTTACAATATTAAATCAACCTATAAATAGCACTCTTATACTCTTACAAAGAATTTCGGCCACATCGTCAACATGGAGTATGATGACCATAATACAAGCCCTTCCTAAGTAAAATTTTCCCTACTAAGCATTTGTGGGAAATGATATTTGAGAAAATTTTATGCTTATTTTAATATTTTATATAAATGCGAGGTTAATCTATGAATACTTTTAAAGAAATGGAAAAACATTTCATGTTAAAATTACGGGATATGTTAATTGAAAATTTCAGTAAATTCATAGCTGAATTTGAAAGGAAGCCATCAACTCTAGAGCCAAATCTAGTAATTGCTAAATATAATGAGATTAACACTCTTCTATTATCAATGAAAAATGATTTAGTCAATTTATTAGATGATTTTAGGAAAAAGTTGGATGATAAATTTATGAGTATTCTTAGCGAAAGTTTAAAGAAAACTCCATTAAGAGATGTTATAGCCATTTTTAGAAACAAACAATTAGACCGATCCTTCCTATATCCGACACTACTATATAGAGAAGCTCTTCTAAATGAGCTTAAAGAATTGAACCTCGACGATTTACTTGTGATTGCCAAGAACTTGATTTATCAATCAGACAATAGGCATGTAGAACTTTGGGTTGCATCTATAAGGGAAATAATTAACCGCTTAAAAGACATTCCTGCCGAAGATCTTTTTAATGAAAGAGACGGCCTCTTTTACAAAGTTTTTAAAATAATAAAGTTTCCATCACCCTTTGATTTAGCTTTCAGCCTTAAAGAATCAAGAGAATTGAAGGATGAATTATTAAGTGTAATCTCAGAAATAATTCAAAATTCAGATCTAAGCGACATTTACGACCTAGCCCATATGCTAAATTACAAGGATTTCTATTACTTTTTAGGTGAAAGCCTCATAAAACCAATAGTTAAAGCAATATTAAAAGAGGAAGATATAGGCAAAATAAATATACTACTTCACTCCCTTCCAGAAAAATCTCTTTATAATATCTCAATAGAGCATAAGGAAACAATACTAAGAAAAGTTATTAACGCTGCAGATGTAGAAGAGTTGAGAGAAAAGTTAGAGAGTTTGAATTGGTGGAATGGAAGGAAGTATGGCTTAATGGAAAACATGATTTTGAACAACTTTATTTATGATGCTGTTTTTGAAAAGAAATTTCATGAGTTAAACAAATCTCTTTTAAGGGATTTAACCGAGGCTGAAAGGAGAGAAGTTTTAGACCATGTTAAAAATATTCTTAGAAATGTATCTGAGGTTGTACTTCTAGATTATTTGAAATATGGTGTAGAGTATACTGTGAAGAAGAGTGAGAAACGGACTTTTCGGCTAATAGACTTTGACAACATCGAGAATAACAGTTTTATTTACGCTAGGGAGATAAAATATCCTGGTTCACCTAGAAATGTCAAGCCAGATTTTACACTTTTTATTAATGGAATACCCTTAGCGATTATTGAGGTTAAGCCTTCAACTAGAATAGACTCTGAAGAGGAGGCTATTGATCAAATAAGAAGATATGAGCAGGAGTCTCCCGAGCTTTTTAGGTTTGTTCAATTTGCCATAGCCTATGGCCACAAGAAACTTTTTCTTCCAACTTTTCCAAATTGGAGTAAGGAAAGACTATTAACTCCCGCTCAAATATGGAAGATTGAGAAGAAAGAAGGTGAACTTTTATTAAAAATTGAATCCATCGACCATTTATTACAGCCAACTGTTCTTCTAAATGTCATCAAGTGGTTTACTTTCTTTAGAGAGAAGGAAGGGAGAATAGACAAAATTATTGGAAGATATAATCAATACTTGGCCACTGAAAAGGCTTTGCAGAGGATATTCAGATACTTGAATAATCAAGATGAAAGGCAGAAGGGTCTTATATGGCATTGGCAGGGAAGTGGTAAAACTTACACTATGTTCTTTATTGCGAATAGATTTTTTGAGGAATATTTTGATAGAAGTCCACTTATTTTCTTTATAGTTGATCGAAGAGATCTTCAAAGGCAACTTAAAAATTTTATAGATGAGTTGAAAGCATCTAAGTTTAAGAGTTATGTACGGGTTATTGAGAGTATAGAAGAATTAAAGGAAGAGATTTGTAGGATAAAAAGAAGTGAATATAGACATGGCATTATAGCTAAGGGAATCTATGTAGTGTTAATTCAGAAATTTAAAAGAGAGGAGTTTGAAAGTTTACTCTTAAGTCTCGGTGAAGAGCAATTAGAATATTTAAAACAAGTGGATAGAGAAAAGTATGAAAGGATAAGAAGAAAGCTTCAGAGATTACCATTAGAGGAGAGAAAGAGGAGATTAATGGAGCTTGGAGGTATTCAAAAGAGAGAGATTCTTCTCTTAATAGATGAGGCTCATAGAAGTCAGTATGGACTTTTAGCATCAATGATGAAGAATGTATTTGTAAATGCTATGCGATTTGCTTTTACTGGAACACCTGTCTTTAAATTTGAAAGAAATACGTTTCTTGAATTTGCTTATCCTCCAAGAGAGTATTACTTAGACGTCTACTTCATAAGGGATTCAATTTCCGATAATTTTACTCTGCCCATAGTTTATGATGTAATCCAAGAGGGGAAGCCAACTGCTGAGGGAATCAAAATTCTTCTAAAAGATGAGGATATAAAGAAGTATATTGAGGATTGGATTAAATCTTCAAGTCAAGGAAGTGCTGCAGATGATATCGAAGCATTTCTAGAGAGCGGAGAGTTTGTAGAACCTCCTCCAAGTGAAAGAATAATTGTAACTAGAAGTGAGATAAGGCGGCATCTTAATAAAGTGAGGGTTTTCTTAACGAATGAGAGGAGACTTGAAAGGCTGGCTAAGCATATTGCGGAGAGAATTGAAGCTGATACTGAGAACTTTAGGTTTAAGGCCATGGTTGTAACTGCAAATAGGGAAGCATGTGTTCATATGAAACGGTTTCTAGATCGTGAACTTAAAAAGCGGTATGCTCAACGCTATGGAGAAGAGAATGTTGAGAAATGGACTGAAATCGTGATGACTTATCAGCATAATGATAGAGGAGTAATTCTAGATTATAAGGAGGAATTGATTAAGAGGAGAGGGAAAAGTGATATAAATGAAATAAACTTGGATATTCAAAGAGAGTTTAAAGAGGAGGAGAATCCGAAAATCCTTATAGTTACAGATATGCTAATAACAGGCTTTGATGCCCCAATCCTTAAGGTAATGTATTTGGATAAGCCATTATATGAGCATAGGCTTCTTCAAGCTATAGCAAGAGTAAATCGTCCATATAAGGATGAAGTATCTGAAAAGAAGTATGGACTTATAGTTGACTCGGTAGGCCTCTTAAGATATGTGAGAGAAAGTCTGAAGAAGTTTCAGTTGATTGCAGATATGAGAATAGCTAGAGACGTGGAAGAAAATGTTTTTGGCAGAATCGAAAGAGAGGTTAAGGAGTTTAAGCTGAATTTGAAGAACTTGAAAGGATTTTTGAAGAGTTTGAAGGTTGGGGAGAGAGATTTAAGCATAGATGTAGATGGGATTAAAGAGGAAATAAAAACTAATAAGAGGAAGGCCTTAGAAACACTTAAAGAAGTAGTTGATCCAAAAACTAGAATAATAGCTACATTCTGGACTACACCTGAAATTCAAATTCTACTTCGTAGACTTAAAGAAGTTATCGATTTGTTTAAAGCTTTGGGCTCACACAAAGAGAAAATCCATTACGTCAAAGATGTAGAAATCCTAGCATATATTTATGGAAAAATACTCTTCTATATTAAGGGAAGAAAAGTTCCAAGAGAGTTTTGGGATGGACTAATAGAGTTGATACATGAAAAAACACTTGTAACCGATTTCCGAACAATAATGAAGACAGAAATAAACAATGATGCTTTAAAAAAGGTTCTAAACAAGGTTAAAGAGAAAATTTCAACGGAAAGACTAATTGGAGAGCCAACAATAGCAGATGCATACAGGATCCTTAGAAGCCTATTAGAGGTAGATTTGGCTAATCCAGTATACAAGGCAATATATGACAGAATAGAAAGAGCAAGAGAAGAATGGATAA
Source organism: Candidatus Culexmicrobium sp. (assembly GCF_058356305.1). NCBI lineage: Archaea > Thermoproteati > Candidatus Culexarchaeota > Candidatus Culexarchaeia > Candidatus Culexarchaeles > Candidatus Culexmicrobiaceae > Candidatus Culexmicrobium > Candidatus Culexmicrobium sp. The sequence goes on along the minus strand of NZ_JBTVBB010000028.1, from coordinate 1,246 downwards.
GAAGAAACATTGACACTGAAGTATTCATAAAAATTTTATCAAAGTCAATAGAGGAAAAAATCAAATATGATGAGAAAGTATCGGTAAAATCTCCAGCAGAGAGAATAATTGAAACAGTAAACATTCTAATAAATAGAAAGTTCCTAAAAGACAGAAAAATATTATTTCAGTTAAAAGAACTAAGCAAGAGTATTCCAGAGGTAATGAAAGCACCAAAAGTCACTGAATCCCATGAAAGAAAGCTTAGAACAGCACTATTAAAAGACCTGTTCAGAGAAATGAAAAAAGTAAAAGAAAACATAAGCAAAATTCTACCAGAACTAAAAAACTTTGCCGAAACAGTCACCACAGAATATATAGTGAAAGAAATTGAAAAAGCAAGAAAAGGAGGAACAGTCAAATGAATACTAAACAATTAAAAGAAATTCTAGATAAACTCAAAAAAGATCTAGACATACATGACAAAATAAGATTAACACTAAAACCAATGAAAACAAAAGCTGCCTCAATATCACTAAAGAAAAACACAATAAGAATAAACAAAAACCTAATCCCAAAACTAGACTTAGCCTCCATCGAATACCTAATGCTACACGAACTAATACACTACAAACTCAAAAGCACATATCACGACAATAAATTTTACGAGCTATTAGAAAAAAGAATAGACCTAGAAAAAGCCAAACAAATAGAAAGAAAAATCCTAATAAATCTCTTGAAACAAAACCAAATATTATAAATTGATGACTGCTTAGGAGATTCGAAATTTTCTAATTTTTATTATAATTAAACTTTTAAATCAGTTTTCTATAATAAATTAATGGATAAGGAGGTTTATTTCCTTGTCTCTTTATATCATATCATTTCTATATCATAGATATGATTTTAAACTGATTAGACTACCTATGCTTAGGGTTGAAAAATTAGAGCATGAATTAAAATTTTTCGAAGAAAGAGAAGTATCTGTAAATTTTTATCAATTTTTGGTGGCTTCGCCCACGTTAACATTAAAATTCATGTAGATTTGGTTAATGTTCTCAAGAGGTGATTTCTTTTGTCAATATATGCTCCTTCAATCTTTAAAAGTAATATTTTCCAACTTAACATTAGTGAAATAAACAATTTGACGGTATCTATTACACCAAGTTATTTATTTGATGTTTCAATTACTCATTTAATAAAGTTTTTAAGGTATAATATGAAGGATCAATTAAAACCATATTTTTATGCAGGTTTCCACAGTAAA
>NZ_JBTVBB010000027.1:0-23820 GCF_058356305.1 Candidatus Culexmicrobium sp. | reverse complement strand
TAATACAGTTTGTTTATGGGATAAAAGCACTTTGATTAATTCAATTCTACTTGATTTGAGGGTAATAATCTGCCTAGTATTTGTACTTCGCTTTCAACAACTTTTTCCCATTTCTCAAATTTTTCTAAGAATTTTTCCGGCTCTACTTGATGATTCCTTTATTTTTCCAATTACTCTATTCTCTATGTGTGTTTTTTCTGGTACTATCAAGTAGGCTTTAATGTTATATTTTTCTAGATTTTTAATGTCATTATGCTTTGGAAGCTTCCTCTACTTTCATGTGATGGAGCAGATATGTAAATTATTGGCTTCATTTTCAGTTACTTTTACTTTGCTGTTGATGGTTTATTTAACGTGTATGCTTTGTAATGAAGTTTATTACTTCACTTTCAATTTCAACTCTATTTCTTATTTTTGCTAGGCCGTGTCCTTCATCAATTATTCTTATGAATCTCACTTTTCTACCTAGGCTTTCTAGTTTTTCTACTAGTTGTTCTGCCTCTGTTACTGGTACTCTTGGATCGTTGTGGCCGTGTATTATTAGTAGTGGTGCCTTTATTTTCTCCACATGTGTTATTGGACTTATTTTTAGTAGCATTTCATAGTCTTTCTCTGGGTGGCCGTATTCTGGTATTCTATATTTTCTTCTCCATGGACCTGTATTTCTTAGGAAGGTTACTAGGTTTGACATTCCAACTCTTTCTACTCCACAGCTCCAATAATCTGGATATAATGCTAGGCTCATTAGGGTTGCATATCCACCATATGAGACTCCTGTTACTGCTACTCGCTTATATTCTGTTAATCCCTTCTTAACAGCCCAGTCTACTATTGCTCCTATATCCTTTAGTGATGATAGTCTTTTTTCCCTGTCGTCTAGATGGATGAATGTTTTGCCATATCCATTTGAACCTCTAAAGTTTGGTGCTAATATTAGGTAGCCTAGTTTGACTAGTATTTGTGGTAGTGTTTGGAATCTCGGCCTCATCTGGCTTTCTGGCCCGCCATGTATTACTACTACTGCTGGGTAGGGTGGCTTCCCCCTCGTTGGCTTCCATATTAGTGCTGGTATTTTCATTCCATCATAGCTTTCATACCATATATGCTCTGGTATTATCATTGACTTCATATCTAGACCATATTTTGGTGAGTAGGTTATCTGTTCCACTTTTCCTTCTCGATGAATTAGGATTTCATTTCCTATTTTTGGCCCTGAAATGGAGAATGCTAATCCTATTTTTCCCCATGAAATTTTAGTTATAACTCCTGATGGGACTTCTATTTCCTTTATATTTGAGAAGTCTATTGTGGCTATGTATAGTTTTGAGAATCCATCTTTATTTACTGTGAAGGCTATTTTCTGTCTGTCTGGGGATAGGCTTATTGCTTCAATGTTATGGTTGACTGTATAAATGTACTTCCATTTCTTTTTATCTATGTGGTATATTGCTATTCCAAGGTATTCTCTATCTTGATTTGTTATGTATATGAATTTTTCATCATCCAGTTTTATCGGTGATATGTTTAATGCTTCTTCTTCATGCTTGGTTAGGTTTACTAATTTATTTTCTTTTAGATGGTAGAGTAGTAGGTCGCTGTCTAGATTTGTATTGTCATGTCTTATTATGATGTGTTGATTATCCATCCATTCTTCAACTCTATTTCTCCCTTCCATCTTTATTATGGGGCCTTCTATCCCCTTATTATATCTGTATAGGTATAAGTCGAAGTCTATTCCATTTCTATTGTTTGATGTGAATCCCATTATGACTCCATTTTTATTCCATGCCCCTGGAATGTTAATGTCTATATTATTTCCTGCTATGTGGGTTAGCTTCCTATTCTCTATGTCATAGACATATATTTTCCATCTTTCATTTCCCTTTTCATCACTTGTAGTTGCTAATAGTCCTTTATTGCTTAATGTCATTTCTCCTACTCGACTATCTATTGGGAATAGGGTGTCTATTTTTTCTCCATCATATATCCATGGTATTGGAAGTCCAGTTGTATCGCTTAGATAAACTATGTAATTCTTCATTTTTGATGCTATTGGATTTGTTGATGATCTTATGCTTAAGAAGCGTTTAATTTCAAGAATTTGTTCTTCATTTTTATTTTGATTTAAAAACTTCTCATTCACTTTTCCACCAGCATTTAATATTAATAGAACTGCTACATTTAATGATTTAGTTTAGGAAATATAGTTTTGATTAGCTTATGTATCCTAGTGCTCTTAACCTCTTCTTTATTTCTTCTTCCTCTTCTGGTGTATATGTGTATTCTTCTTCCTCCTTTAATAATTCCTCTAATACGAATTGTACATATTCATCTACGCTTTTAAATTCTCCTTGACTTTTCTCTACTTCCTTTAATATTTTGTTGTAGAGTTGTTTTGGTATGTGTACGGCTACCTTTTCCTTCTTCAAGGATTTCACATCCATAAGCATTTATTTTATCTCTAACTATTTAACTTTTTAACCCTATCTTCAATTGACTTGATATAGTAAAGTTTAATTTAAATTGTAATCATTTTAGTTTTGAGGTGTATTTTACTTGGATTACCTTGACCTTCTAGAGTCTCGGAGCATCTATATTATTCGTGAGGCTTATTATCGTTTTAGAGATAAGCTTGCTGTCCTTGTTTCTTGGGGTAAGGATTCAACCACCCTCCTATACTTAGTTAGGAAAGCCTTTTTTGGTAGAGTTCCAATCCCAGTTGTTCATATTGACACTTCATTTAAACTTAAGGAAATCTATGAGTTTAGAAGTAAACTTGCTAGGGAATGGAATTTAAAGCTAATTATTGCGAGAAATGAAGAAGCATTAAGGGATGGTATGAATCCTAATAGGGGTCGATTTGAATGCTGTACAGCCTTGAAGACTGAGGCATTAAAGCAGGCAATTAGAAAATATGGATTTAAAGCATTACTTTTAGCCATTAGACGTGACGAGCATTCTCTGAGAGCTAAGGAGAGATATTTTTCACCGAGGGACAGAGATTTTAGGTGGGATTATCTTAGGCAACCTCCAGAACTTTGGGAGCAGTTTAATGTTGATTTTAGTGAAGGAGAGCATTTAAGGGTTCATCCCATGCTTCATTGGCGTGAAATTGACGTTTGGCTTTATATTAAGCGTGAAAATATTCCAGTAAATCCACTATACTTTTCGGGAACTAGGAGAAGGGGCTATAGATTTAGGAGTTTAGGTTGTGAGCCTTGCTGTGTCCCTGTACCATCAAATGCTAAAACTATTGATGAGATCATTGAGGAGCTTAAGGTTACAAGGATTGCTGAGAGGGCTGGTAGAGTTCAAGATAAAGAGCGTGCCTACATGATGCAGAAGCTGAGGGCTTTAGGATACATGTGAGATTAGAAGTGAAGTTTCATTAATTAGTTTATCGTTTCTCAAATGGTCTTATCAATATTAATGGAATCTTTATAATTCTAGAATAAACTATTATATCTTGATATTCCATGCCTACTCTACTTATTAGGAATATCTCAGATGAGCTACTCAGAAAGTTAAAGAGGCTAAAGGTGGAACTTGGTTGTAAGACTTGGTCTGAATTACTTGAAACACTTGTTAAACTCGCTTCCAGGGAATTCATCACATTGAATGAAGATGATTTAAGAAATATTGAGAGTGGTGTAGAGAAATTTTTAGATCTAACTGACCTAGTATCTGAGAGATGGTCTAGCCCTCCCTCAGTACTTGAAGAATTTAAAAAGTTAAGGCGCCCAGCAAAATAGTTACATTTTTGACAGATTCATATAGTCTATTATCTTTATTTAGTTTATTTGATAAACAGATTATCTCAATTGTATTTTGTCTGTTTGTTTTTCTCATAAAATAGTTTTCTCCATATAGCTCGAAATTTATTATTCAGTGCAAAAGAATTTTAGTTTTTAAATCATATTTTATGCTCGGTGAGTTTCAGTGAACATTGTTTTGGCTGGTCATGTTGATCATGGCAAGTCAACTCTCATTGGTAGAATTCTATATGACACTAAGTCTATTCCTGAGGAGAAACTTGATGAGATTAAAGGTACCTGTGAGGCTTTGGGTAGACGCTTCGAATTTGCATATATTGTCGATGCATTAGAGGAGGAAATTAGGGATGAAATGACTATTGAGACAACACATATCTTCTTTAAGACTTCTAAGAGAATGTACGCCCTAATTGATGTTCCAGGCCATAAAGAGTTTTTAAAGAATATGGTTACTGGTGCAACCTATGGTGATGCAGCCATACTTGTTGTCGACGTAACTAAGGGGATGAAGGAGCAGTCTAAGCGTCATGCATATTTAATTAGCTTACTCGGTATTAAACGTGTTATTGTTGTAGTTAATAAGATGGATTTAATTGGTTATGATAAAGCTAAATTTAATGCCGTCAAGAGGGATATCTTAAGTTATTTGCATAGTATTGATATTAAGCCCCTCTACATTATACCTATTTCCGCTTATAATGGAGACTTCGTTGTCTATAGATCCGATAATCTTCAATGGTATACTGGGCCGACAGTTGTTGAGGCATTAGATTCACTTGAAATGGTTGAGCTTAGCTACGACTTTAGAATGCCAATTCAAGACTGCTATAACATTAATAATGAAAAAATTTATGTTGGAACCATATTGGCGGGAGAAATTTCTAGAGGCGATCTAGTAGAGGTTTACCCTATTGGAATTAAAGTCAAGGTCAAAAAGATTTTACTTGAAGATGAAGTCGAAAGTGCAGAAAAGCCTATGAGCATCGGCCTAGTCTTTGAAGGTAATATCGATCTCCATCGTGGAGACGTAGTTTGTAAAGGTAGGGCGCCATTTATCATCAAGGAAGTCGACGCTTTAATATTCTGTCTAATCGACGAGATTGAGAGTGGAGATCAACTCTTGTTTTCCATTAACACACAAGAATCAAAGTGTGAGGTTTATGTAAAAGAGAAGATCGACGCTCTAACACTTTACAGAAGTATGTGTGACGCTATTGGTGAAGCTGAGTTTGGCAGAGTCAAGCTAACTCTAGAAAAGCTTTGCGTGGTTGAGAAGTTCACTACTCTACCTGAAATGGGTAGATTTACATTAAAGAGAAATGGCAAAATTATTGCTGGGGGAATAATTTGATAGTCATTTGTTTTTTAGATGATATTTGAATTTTTATATATTTTTAATCTACTTGATTGATTCATAGACTCGTAATAGTTGCTTTTCATGTTTCTCCCATATCAGCTCTTTTTTTGCGTATTCCATTGCTTTTATGCCCCTTTCTATTGCTTCACTTATGTTTTGGTGGTAGTATTTTAGGAGTTCTGTCAGTTCGTTGTAGTCGCTGAATGTGAGGCAGTGGGGCTTTAGGGTTTTAATTATTGTTGTTAGGTCTTCAGTTATAATGGGTAGTAATCCTCCATGTACGTATTCGTATGCCTTGTTAGGGTTACAGTATCTATGGAAAGGATGTTTTTTCCAAGGTATTATCCCTATGTGATGCTTGGTCAATTCATGCATCATCAGGTCATGTCTAAGGAAGCCTAATGAGTATATTGGTGGTTTTGTCATCAATTTGCTGTCACCAATGACTGTTAGTCTTCCCACTTTGTTTTCTATGAATATTTGGAGGAACCCGTTAATGTTTCTGAAGGGTGGCTGTTTCTCTGTTATCTTGCCTATGTAAACTGATGAGAGCTCATCTCTTATCACTTTATTTTTTACTAAATCTCTGACTTCTTTTTTTGTTGGAAAGTTGGGTATGACGTATGAGTTTGGATTTACTCTTCTATGCTCTTTTGCTATTTCTTCACTCACTGTTATGATGGCTGATGCTTCCCTTATCACTCTTCTTTCCCAAGTCCTCCATATAACCCAGAAGCCGAGGTTCTTTACGCTTATTCCTTTGTTGGTGATTATCCTGCTCTTTGTGCTTTTTGACCAGTATTCATGGTCATCATATATGAATGGTAGATGAAACTCGGCTGCCAACCTCGCCGCGATTATGTTGTGTGCGTGTATAACTTCTGGCTTGCACTCTTCTATCACCTTTTTGAGGGCGTTTTTCAGCTTGTTCCACCATGGTCTTAGACCAATATTTGCCTTTCTAGTGAAGGGTAGCTTGAACTTTTTTTCGAAGGGATCCATGCTTGACGACATTCCTTTCACATCTTTTCCCGCAAAGTAAGATATTATTCCCTTCTTCTTCAAGGTGGCAGCTTCCTTTTCAACGCGGACGTCTGGTAGCACGTTGTGGCTAACGTGTAGCACTTTCACTCTCTTACCTCAATTAATATTACTTGGAATCGTAAATAATTATTGTAATCGTTTACATTCACTTTAAATTTATATGTGTTTCCAATTCTCTTTAAATAGACTGGGTGGAGTCCTATGCGTGTCATGATGATTGTTGGTGTGCGCCCTCAAGTGATCAAGGCTGCCCCTCTAATTGAATTATTGAGTAATGATTCAGAAGTTGATTTTAGGCTTGTTCATAGCGGTCAACATTATGACTATGAAATGTCGAGAGTATTCTTTAACGAGCTGAATCTGCCTGATCCTGACGTCAATTTAGGGGTTGGCAGTGGCTCTCATGCTGTGCAGACAGCCAACATCATGCTCAAACTTGAGCCCTATATTGAGAGAACCAGTCCCGATGTGGTTGTAGTGTTTGGCGACGCCAACACTACTCTGGCTGGGGCTTTAGCTGCCGTTAAGATGCATGTTCCGGTGGCCCACGTCGAGGCTGGATTGAGGTCTTGGGATCTAGGTATGCCTGAGGAGGTTAACAGAGTTTTGACTGATCATTGTTCACAAGTTCTCTATGCACCCACTCAGATGGCGGTTGAGAATTTGAGGGCTGAGGGTATTCCGGATAGCATGATTCTGTTGAGCGGAGATACCATGTATGATTCCATCTTGAGACACTTGGGGGATATTGATGCTTCGGATGTTTTGGATGAGTTGGACTTAAGAGATGAACATTATGTGGTAGTTACTGTTCATAGAGCTGAGAATGTTGATCTGCCGGGTAATCTATCAGAGATCATCTCTGCTTTGCTGGAGTTGAGGAATGTTAAGATCGTGTTTCCGGTTCATCCCAGGACACTTAGGAGACTTATAGAATTCAATCTTAAGGGTAAGCTTGAGGAGGCCCCCCACATATTGATGACTAAACCAGTGGGCTACTTTGATATGCTCAGGTTGATTAGAGATGCCAGGGTTGTTCTCACCGACTCTGGTGGTGTTCAGAAGGAAGCTTTTATTTTATGTACGCCTTGTGTGACTTTGAGAAAGAGGACTGAGTGGGTGGAGACAATATATCTCGGTGGTAATGTTCTTGTTGGTGCTGATAGTAAGTTGATTCTAAGGGAAACTATACGTACATTGAGTTTGAGTGATGAGATTAGGTCGCACTTGCAAAGTATTCCCAAGCCCTATGGAGATGGGTATGCCTCGGAGAGGATAGTTGAGGATTTGAAGAGAAGGCATATTTCAGGTGAATTGAGGGTTGGGATTATAAAGTCTATGGATGTTTTTCTAGAGTGAATCTACTATTTTGATTATCTTTTGCTCGCATATGTCTTCCCAGAGAAGGTTCTTAGGTGGCTTTGGGGGTTCAATTTCTCCTCTTAAGATCTTCATTATGGTTTGGGGTAAGTGATCGGGCTCTACTAATAGGTAGAATCTTGATGGGGCTATCCCACTAGCTATCACAGGTTTGCCGTAAACGAAGTATTCACATATCTTGTGTACACCTTCATGGCTGTAAAATATACTGAAGGGAATTTTATGTCTTGGGACTAGACCGTAGTTTGCTGCCATTATATAGTCAGGTATTTTTTCTCTTTCAATCCAGCCGAACCATCTGACAACTTCTATCAATCTCTCTGCCATGGACTTTACAATGTCTCTAGCGGGTCCATCTCCAACTATCCATAGCTCTGCGTTTGATCCTCTAAGTGCTTCCGCTATTGGTGCTAAGAGGTCGGTTCCCTCAATTTTGCTTAGTTTGCCTACGTATATGAATATCTTCTTTGTGTTTGGAACACCCATTTCCTTACGTAAATCTCTTTGTCGGGGTCTTATGAATGCTCTTTCTGGATAGTTGGGTATTATTGTTACGGGCTTTACATATCTGAATTCAAGTTTCATGGGTGTGGAAACCACTATTATGTGACTGGCGTTTTTGATCATGAATCTCTCTATGACTTCTATGATTGAGTTAGCTAATCCTAGTTTCAACTCCAATCTTACCTGCTTAGCCCATGGGCTTCTTCTATCATATACATACTTCCTCTTCAAAAACGCTAGGGGTAGATATATTATGTCTGGTATGTTCTCAACCCAATACAAGTCTGCTTTCAAGAGAATGACCTCAAAGATTGAAAAAAGATAATTGAATATCGCCTTCAATATCCTTGGTCCACGTTTAAGAGGCTTTCTTGAGCCCCAAACCTTAACCTTGTAGCCGTGTTTAGCTAGGGTTTTAGCGATCTTTAGAGCTCGGGGATGGCGCCAAGCCTCGTAAGATAAGACGGCAATGTTCTTCCTTTTCTTCAAACTTCTCCCTCTATATATGGTGAATTTGAGGTAGCTATGATTCAATTGTTTTTACATGCTTATAATCTAGTTCACTTTCTCTTAAGTCTCTTCCCATACATATAAAGCTTATTACTTCCAAGTATTCTCTAGTTTAATTAGTGTTCTGACTTGGGAGGCTTTATAATGATTGAATATAACCTTTTACTCAAAGATGACTTGAAAATCGATCCCCTATCACTTCATAGCAGTATAGGTAATGTTATTGGTGAAATTGAGATTGGTAAAGTTAAACCAATCTTAGATAAACCCTGTGTAATTGAGAAATTTAATAATCTGCCTGAAATGGGTAGATTTACATTAAAGAGAAATGGCAAAATTATTGCTGGGGGAATAATTTGATAGTCATTCTAGGCCTAGACGGACTAGAATACAACTATGTAGTCCAATTCAACTGTAAAAATCTAATGCAAAAAAGCTATGGGAAAACCGACATATCCGAATTCACTGAACCAAGAACAGTTATATTATGGTCATCCTTCCTTGCAGGGAAAAACCTGGAAAAAAGAATATTATCCCTAGGAGAAGAAAACCTTTGGAAGTTTAGACTAAAACCAGAAGAAACTCTTTTCTCAAATTTTAAAAAATGGAAAGCCATAGACGTTCCAGGCTTCACCCATAAATATGAAAAACACAAAAAGGAAAGAGAACTTCTAAAGAAATTTTTCGACAAAAAAATTGACATAAAAGAATACGACAGAGTCATTTATAGACACTACAATGAAAATAAAAAGGAATTTCTAGAAGCACTTAAAGAAGACTATGAAATCATCATGGGCTACTTCTCCCTAGCAGACAGCATAGGCCATCTAAGCTTCGGATTAAAATTCAAAATGAAAATCATCTACAAAGAACTAGATGAACTCGCAGCCATAACCAGCAAACATGCCGACTACATGCTAATTATATCCGATCATGGAATGAAACCTATTGGAAGATTTGGTGACCACAACAATTATGGTTTCTGGTCACTAAACAACGAGATAATCATGAGTAATCTAAAAATTACAGAGTTTAGAGAGTTGATAGTCTCATGGATGTCAAGTAAATGAGGATCTTTTTATACTTCTCCTAATCTTTCTCACTTTATACTTTATTTTAGTCTTTTCTTCCATTCTTATATGTTCAATGATGATGCTTCTCATTTTTTTCGCAATATATGGGTAATTGTTTATAATATTTACCTTCTCCTGCGGATCTTTTTCTAAATTATAAAGCTCCTCAATTTTACCTTTATACAAAATATATTTCCACTTTTTTGTTATACATGAATAACTTGTATACTTAGGTCTACGGAAAACGAAACCTTGAATATATATTCCCTCTTCATCATGTGATGCTTCACAAATTAGATAATCTTTAGATTTATTCGAAAGTAAATTTATCCCTCTATATTTTCTGGGAGGAGAGATTCCATAGAGAAACAGTATTGTGGGAGCCAAATCTAATTGAGAAACAAGTTTATCACTAACACCTCTTCCACATCCATGAATTATTAATGGGATGTGGATTATTTCTTCATAAAACTTTGCAATATGTCCAAAGGATCCGTGCTCATAGAATTCTTCTCCATGGTCTGCAGTAATGATAATTACAACCTCACTCTCTATACCCGCATCCTCTAGAAATCGATAGAGCCTATTTAAATTGAGATCAATATAATGCAGTTTATCATCATATACATTTACTATTTGTCGAAGATATTTTCTCCTAGGCCTTAATATTTTCACTTGCTGATATCTAGAAAGATCTTTGGAGAAAATTCTCTTTATATTTGTATTCAGTATTAAGTAAGGTACATGTAAATCCATGTAATGTAGCCATAAGAAAAATTTTTCAGAGTAATTTTCTTCTAGCCACTCAATTGCTTTCTCAGTTATAGTTTCAGCAGAAGCGTATGGTGAATTTGGCAATTTACAAAATTTCTTTAGAAAGGAAATAATTTGACTTATAGTTTTATATGAATGAATTATTTTTGATATTATGTTTCTGGTTTTTCCTCTCCTTCTATTGACCTTCGGTTTAAAGAAATCTTCAAAAAAATCAAAACCTCGATTGTATCCAAAGATTCTGCTTAAATAAGGGTTTGAATGTATGGCTGCAGTTTTAATATTATTTCTTTTGAGTACTTCGCTTACAAAAATTCTATTTTCTAAAGTTATGTATCTTCCTTTTTCAAGCGGATATGATGAGGTCAATATGGATGGGAAAGCTGCTAAAGTAAAAGGACCATTTGCATAAGCCTTTCTAAATAAAAACCCATTTTTCGCTAAAGAATCTATGAAGGGTGTAGTATCTCTAGAATATCCATAACAACCTAGATGCTTCACTCTTAGACAATCTATTGTAACTAATATTACACCTCTCATACTAATCGGAAATGATTATATAAAATGTATAATTTATTTTTGGCTTTATTGGAGATAGCTTAGTCGATAAACATTGCTGTTTTTATTTCATAATACGACTAATCTAAATTTAATAATAGATTGAGGGTCACTATAATCTGCTTTCTAGTATTTCCTTGATTCTTTTAATTACTTTTTCAGGTTTATTTTTATCTGGTAGCTTCTCAAACAGTGTATAGTCTTTTTCCTCATCATTCCAGCTTATCGTCTTACATCCGCATGCCATTGCTTGTAGACCTAGATAGCTGTTTGTCTTTATTATTTCGCCAAAATGACCATGATGTATATCAAACATGTATTTATATTGATTTAAGAGTTTAGGCATTTCATGATATTTTATAGGTTGTTTTGTACAGTCGATTATTTCGTAGTTTACATCGTATTCTTTACTTATTTTATCTGCTATTTCAATGACTTTAGGATATGCTTCATGTCTTCCATACTTAAGGAAGAGTATGGCCTTTTCTTTTCTCTTTAAATTCATTGGTTTAAAGTGTTCGATATCAACTGGGTTAGGAACCCAATGTACATTAGACGGCGCTCCATTCAGAAGATCCCTTGTGCTTACAATTATTATGTCAGCATATTTGTAGTATTTTCTTTTTTCCTTCCATTTTCCACGTATGTCTGTTCCATGATAATGGATTATTTTTATTTGCTTTCCTATTTTTGGGAGTCGAAATAATATTGATGCAAAGTAATCATCTGCATGTACATGCATAATTTCACTTTTCAATGATTTTAAATATAATTTTATGAGAAATGTTCTCACTCTATTTGCCTTTATTGGCTTGTAGTATTGTTGATATACTTTATGAAAACCATATAATTCTTCTGATTTTGATGCAAAACCATCATCTTTAAGTCTGGTTACTACTATACTTTTCCAGTTACATATCTTATTTTGATATTTAGCTATAACTGCAGATACGCCAGCAATATTGAATACGTGAATAATTTCCATTGCTATCACTCATATTTATATTGTATAGGCATTTTCATTTTATTTCTTGCTTTGTCATACTTACAATTTTCCTAAGAAATGTTATTTAATTTTATTTATAACTTAATATTATTCATTGGAGATGGTTTTATGGTTGATGATTGTGCTGTTATTCCTGCTGCAGGTTTGGGTACTAGGATGCTTCCCTATACTAAGGAAATTCCTAAAGAAATGCTTCCTGTTGTGGTTAAGACCGATGTTTCCTTTGAATTTAAGCCTGTATTGCACTTTATTTTTGATGCATTGTATGATGTTGGTGTTAGATACTTTTATTTTATTGTTGGTAGGGTAAGCGTATAATTGAGGATTACTTTACACCTGACTGGAATTATGTTGAGTATTTGGAGCATATTGGCAAGTCTGAGTTGGCTAATAGGCTTAGAATTTTCTATGATAGACTTGAAAGCTGTAATATTTTGATGGTTAATCAGCCTGTCCCTAGAGGTTTTGGTGATGCAGTTTTGAGGGTTGCACCTTTCATGGCTTCTGATACATTCTTCATACATGCTGGTGACGACATCTTATATCCAGACCATAGTAGCAATCTTTCTATGATGATTAATCATTTTGAGAGATATAATTTAGATGGAGTCTTGCTCTATGAGAAGGTGGATAATCCTGAGCTTTATTATCCACTATTAAAATAGGATTCCTGTGAATCCTATTTTAGGGTTTATTGTAGATGCTAGTCTAGTTATGAAGTCTTGAAATGTTATCGGATAATTTTTTCTTCCAAAACTGATCAAAGCCACGTTACCTTTGCTTATCTCTCTAATATATTCCCTTATTTTTATGTCTAATATGGTATCTGCATCTGTATTTAGTATTATGTCGTTTTTAGCTAGTTTAAAGCCATATCTTCTTAGGAAAGCTACTCTAAATTTCCATTCTGGTGATGGTTCATTTAGTTCTATAAACCTGGTTTTATCTAGATATTTGAAATGTTTGGCTATTTTTCTGGCTACTTTTAGGCTATTGTCTGTACATCTATCAAAAATTAAGATTACTTCATCGGGTTTTAACTTGAATATTGATGGTAAGCTATAGTATAGAAATTTTTCTTCATTATGTATTGGCATTACAACGCTGAATTTTACATTTTTCTCTGCATTTCCCCCTGCTCCATCTCTTCTCATCACAATTCACAATCCTGCTTTCTAATAAAATTGAGTTATTAATCTTTATTTGTTTTAAGCCATAGCCATAGATATAATATTCTTATTTTGGATTTCTTGTTTTTAGACTTGATTTCCTTTCCTATTAACTGTGATAAGTATGAATCTTCAATGTAGCCTCCTATTTCACTGCATATTTCATGGATTAATTCTTCGTTTTCCATTAAGGGTTTTATAACTTGTTTCATTCCTCTCTTTTTCACTGTTTTTAAGTAGCTTTTTGGTAGTAAGTTGTATTTCTCCGCTATCTTGATTAGTATGTATTTATTTATTTTGGTGTGGTACTTGAGTTTTGATGGTATCTTATACGTGGTTGACATTAGTTTTACATCTAAATATGGTATTTTTGATTTTAAGTTAAATTTGGATGTAATGTTGTTTATGGTCATTACGTCGAAGTTTATTAGTTTTGGAAGTGTGGATAAACATTTAGCATTGAGTTCATCGTTTTTAGCCATTATTTCTATTTTTTGGTTATTGATTTTAGTTCTTCTTTTACTGTTTTTCCAGCTTTCCTTATTGCTTCAGTATTATAGTTAAAGTAGTTGTCTAGATATGTCCCTAATATAAAGCCTTCTAAACTGCCTTTTCCTTGCCCTGAAATATATCCTTGAACTGCTTGTTTAACTATCCTTTTCGGTATTCTTATACCGGATTTCTTCATTCGACATAGCATACTTACTGTTTTTTGTATGGCCTTGTTTTTGAATATTTTTACTAGCGGCTTTTGATCCCAGTCAAATTTATTGGGTGATGTTCTTTCTATGCTTATTATTGATCCTCCAAGTCCCGCATATACTTCCTTGTAGTTTCTCCTTTGCAACTCTCTTATTACTTCATAATGATTTAGGAAAGCCGCTTTTGATACTGGTTCTTCAATATAGCTTATTGCTTCTAAGTATTTTCCTAGTATCTCTTCTCCTCTTGCTTTAAACTCTAATTTTATTATTGGAATGTTTAAGTATTCCACAATTTCACATGTATTTTCATATTCACTATAGAAGTTGGGGATTACCAGGTTTATGGCGGTTAAATTTTCATTATACTTTGCTATTAGTGTTGCTAGTAGGGTTGAATCTATTCCTCCACTTAGCATTATGGCTGGTTTTTCATTGCTTTCTACTCTTTTCCTTACTGCCTCCTTCATGTATTCATAGATAGTTTCAAGGATTTTTTCAGTTAGACTTGGTGGATTTTCATAATCAATATAGTCTTTATGGGTTATTATTTTCTCATGACTGTCTATTTTTATTGTTACTTTTTCTCCTGGAGCTGTTTTTGTGAATCCTTCTATTATGGTGGTTTTTATTGGAGGTATGTCTGTGGCTAGGTAGAAGAGTGTTGCTTTACTGTTTAGCTTTATTTTTAATCCTAAGTTTTCCATTGTTTTTATTAGGTGTCTTAGTGATGTACTGAAGGCTGTATAGTTTTTGTCTTGGTAGAAGTATACTCTTTTAGTGTTGAAGTGGTCTACTGTTATTTCAATTTTGCTTGGTGTTAATTTTATTATTGTTGAGTCTGAGTCTAATGCTTTAGGAGTGTCTGTGTAGGTTATTGTTAGTCTTTCATTTGTTTTATTTAATATTATGTTGCTTTTGTTGCTGTAGCCTATAATTGTGTTTGCTTGAGGTTTTACTGTTTCTATTGCTTGGTTGTAGAGTTTTTTGGCTGTGTTTATGAAGGGGTCTTCAATATCTTTTAACTTGTTGTTTTTGCTTGTGCAGCCGAATATTACTGGCATTATTGCACCCTTAAGTTTATATAGGTATTACTGCTCCTGGGTTTAAAATGTTGTTTGGATCAAATATTCTCTTTATTTTCTTCATTAACTCTAGTTGTTTCTCATCTATACATTTGGCCAGGCTTGATATTCTTATTCTTCCTATTCCATGTTCTCCTGTTATTACTCCTCCTAGTTTTAGGGCTGCTTCATATATTTCACTTCTTAGCTTTTCGATGTGTTCTATGCCTTTTTCTTCATTCATTATGTGTATGTGTAGGTTTCCGTCTCCTGCATGTCCGTAGGCTGGTAGGTATGTGTCGTATTTCTCTGCTATTCTGTCTATTTTGTCTATGAATTTTCCTATGTTTGCTGGTGGTACTGTTGTGTCTAGTATGTCTGCTGTGTTTGATTTTAGGGCTAGGTAGATGTTGCTTCTAATTCTAAGTATTCTTTCCTGCTGGTCTCTTGGCTCTGCGAATAATGTCTCTAGTGCACCGTTTTCCTGACATGTTTCTGCTATTTTTAAGCTTTCCTGAAGCATTTGATCTCTACTTTGTTCTGCTACTATTATTAGTAGGTAGCATTTTCCTTCTTTTACTGGCCATTTTTCTCCTAGTTGTTTTGCTGTTTTTTCCATTAATTCTCTTTCAACATATTCTATGGCTAGTGGCATTCTTCCACTTTGTAGTATTTTTGGTACGCTGCTTAATGCGTCGTGGCGATTGTTGAATGGGATTACTAGGGTTGCTGTTGCCTGGAATTTTGGATATAGTCTTAATATGGCTTTGGTTATTATTGCTAGTGTTCCTTCACTTCCAATTATCAGTTGCATTAAGTCGTATCCCATATTGTTTTTCTGTAGTTTTCCTCCTAGTTGTAGTATTTCTCCTGTTGGCAGGACTACTTCTAATCCTTTAACATAGTTTCTCATTACTCCGAACTTTATTGCTCTTGCTCCTCCCGCATTGGTTGCTATTAGACCTCCTATTTGTGCGCTTTCATCTCCTGGGTGGAGAGGGAAGAATAGGCCTGCTTCATCGGCTGATTTTATTAGTTTTTCTAGTGTTGCTCCTGCATCTGCTATTGCCATGAGATTTTCCCTGTCTATTTCAATTTTATTCATTCTTTCTAGTGATAATATAATGCCGTCTTGAGTTGGTATTGCGCCTCCTACTAATCCGCTTCCCCCTCCTCTTGGGTATACTGGTGTTTTTGTCTTGTTTGCTATTTTCATTATTTCTGATACTTCTTTTGTGTTTGCTGGTTTTACTAGTATTATGTTTTCGGCTGGCTTTGGTCTTATTGGTGTTGGTGTTTCGTCTACTAGGTAGCTTTTAATTTTTTCTCTATTAAAAACTACATTTTCTCTTCCGACAATTTCAATTAGACGCTCAATCAAGTTATCACGTCCATTTTAAGTTAAGTTGGGCAGATACCTATAAGACTTAATTTTTTGATCATCAGGTATGTTATCTACACTATCAAATGTGAAGTTCAATTTCTCTAGTCATCGCTTTATTATATTAGTTTGAGGGAGCTGATAAAGCGAAGTCAGCTTCCACATTATCAACTATCTTAGGCTTACTTTGGCCAGTTAAATTATGGAATGCATAGTCATATACTTCCTCGAATGGTAGTTTTCCATCTGGATTTGCATGGGGATTTAGGTTTGGGTCATCAGCTTCCCCTTCAATTATCCCCTTAACTATGAACCAGTATGTAAATATTCCATGTCCAATAGTTGATTCAAAGGATATAGCCTTACTAGCCATTATAACTAATACATTTTCTATATTGAGGTCATCTGCAAATTTCCCTGCAAAACAACTATCAAATATTACTACAACTCTTCTGGCATTTTCAGCTATTTTAACTATGTAACTTGCTAATTCATAATCCCATAAGACAGTCCCATCTTGTAATACTATTCCTCCACTAATACTTCCTCCAGTCTTTATTGTCCCATGGCCAGAGAAGTAGAATAGTACATCATCTTTACTCTTAACAGTTTTACTGACTTCTAACAATGCATTTATAACGTCGCTCCTAGTTGCATTACCATTAGCTTCATCTTCTGGTGATATTAAAAGTTTTATTGAATCTCTAGGGACTTCATAAACCATTGTTAATGCATCTAGGACAGCTAGAGCATCGTCATCAGCATATCTTAAATCTGAGATATCCTCTGGACTGTACTCTGAAACTCCAATAACTATTGCATAAGTATCTCCAATTCTCTCATAGACTATTCCAGTTGAAACAGGTCTATTGGCATAAATTGTGGCTGGCGTCAATGCTAATATAACAATTATTAAGGAGGCTAAACTCAGCTTTTTCATAATAAAATTTCCTCATCCTCTCTTTTAAATTTTCTTAACAAATGTTAATTGATTTCCAGATTTCATGTAGATAGATGGATCAGCGTAAAATTAATTTTTAATTCGTTTCCTAGTATTACAATAAGATTTTTATCTCATATATCTCTTGTTTTAATGGTGGTTAGATATGTATGCAAGAGAGATTCTGAGAGAAGTAGCCTTTGCAGGTAGAATGCTCAGTAAGTATACTCCAGAGGCTGCTGAAACTTTTAATAAATTTATGGAGGCTACCCTTGAGAGTGGAACTTTACCATTGAAGATTAAGGAACTCATATTGATTGGTATTGGTGTTGCTATTAGATGTGAGCCATGTGTTATTCTCCATATTAGGAAAGCTCTTGAGGCTGGTGCTACCCCGCAGGAAATTGCCGAGGCCATTGCATTGGCAGCATTAATGGGTGGTGGACCGGTAGTTGCATCTTCTGCTAAAGCTTTTAGAGCTCTCGAAGAATTAGTTGAGCGTAAAAAGAAGTTTAAGCATTAAATGTAGCTGCCTCTAGTATCTAAAATTTAATTTACTTTTATTATATCTACTTTTATTGGTGTTTTGATGAGGCTCCCATTAGAATTTTTTGATGAGCTTGAACGTGTTTATTCTAAGTATTGGTGGAGTAATGATTCTGAAAGTGTTTATCTCTTTGCCCGTAAGGATCCCTTCAGACTTTTAGTATTCACTATCCTATCCCAGAATACTAGTGGTGAGAATGCTGTTAGGGGCTTTAAGAGTTTGGCTTCTCGCTTTAGGATTGAGCCTGAAGTTTTGGCTAATGCTTCTCTATATGATGTTGCTGAGGCTATTAGGGTTGCTGGTTTGCATAGGGTTAAGGCTTCAAGGATTATTGAGGCTTCAAGATATATTATTGATAGGTTTAATGGTGATTTGAGTTTAGTTTTAAGTTTGCCTCCAGTTCGTGCTAGGGAGCTTTTAATGGAGATTCCAGGTGTTGGCCCTAAGACTGCTGATGTTCTTTTAAGTGATTTTCTCGGCTTTTCAAATGTAATTGTTGTGGATACTCATATGAGGCGTTTAGCTATTAGGCTTGGATTGGTTGATGAGTCTGCAAGTTATGATGAAATTCAAGGGGCTTTAAGTAGCATTATCCCTTGGAGTGAGATTGATGGTTCTAAGTGGAGGAGGATTATCACTTTGCTTTGGTTTTTGGCTAAGTATACTTGTAGAGCTATTAAACCTAGATGTCAAGAGTGTTTACTTAAAAAGTATTGTAAATTTTATTTGGATAGGAGTTGATACTATTTTGCTAGGTATTTTGCTTCTAGATAGTTTAGGAAGTATTTTGGATTTATTTCTTCTCCAAAGCTTCTTTTTAATAGTTCTTTTGGTGCGTAAGTTGAACCCCATTTATGTATTTTCTCCTTTAAGTATCCTTGTATTGGTTTGAAGTTTAGTTTTTCTGTATAATCATATATTTCTCCCAGCTCCTTCTCCATGTAGTGTTTAACTTGAGCTGCAATTATATTTCCAAGTGTGTAGCCTGGAAATCCTCCTAATCCTCCACTCCAGTGTATGTCTTGTAGTAGTCCTTCTCTATAGGTTTTCGGCTTCACTCCTAACAATCTCTCCATCTCACTATTCCATAGTTCTGGTAGTTCATCAACCTTTACTTCTCCTACTAACATCATTTTTTCTAGCTTAAATCTCAATAGAATATGTAAATTATAGGTTACTTCATCTGCCTCAACCCTTATTAAACTCGGCCTAACCGTATTAAAGTATAAGTATAGATCGCTTGGAGTATAATTCTCTAGGAAGTCTAGTTTTTCTACTAGTCTTGGATATATTGCTTCTGTGAATTGCTTTGATCTTCCAATTATGTTTTCCCAGAATCTTGATTGGCTTTCATGTAGCCCTGCACTTACTCCTCCCTCTATTGGTGTTGCCATCAATCTCTCATCTACCTGTAACTCATATAGGGCATGTCCAAATTCATGTATTACTGCAAATAAACTTCTCTTGAAGTCGTATCCCTCATATCTAGTTGTTATTCTTACATCCTTTATCCCTAGGCTTATGGTGAATGGGTGTGCTGATACATCTAGTCTTCCTCTTAACCCTAAAGGATAGTTTAATATTCTTAGTATTTCTTCATTTACCCTTCTCATTGCTTCTACGTTGTATTTTTGTTTTTCAAGTTCATGTTCTGTTGGAAACAGTTTTTCTGATAGTACTTTGTCTAATACCTTCCTTATCCCCGGCTCTAGAACAGTAAATATGTTCTCTACATCCCTTGTTCTTAACCCTTCTTCTCTTAGGTCTAGTAGTGCATCATATGGGTGTTCTTCATAACCTAGATAATCTGCAATTTTCCTGTTATACTCTATTATTTTTGCTAGGTATGGTTTGAATATATCATACTTATCCTTTGTTTTTGCTTCTCTCCATTTTACTCTAGCTTCCCTTGTCAGCCTAGTGTATTCTTGGACTAGTTTTGGTGGTAGTGACTTCGCTATTTTTATCTCTCTCTTTAAAACTCTAACTACACCTTTTTCATAGTCATTTAGTTCATCGCTAATTTCTTCAGCCTTTTCAACTAACTTTATTAATTCTGGGTCTAAAGTTAACTTCTGTCTTAAAACTGCAATTTCTGATGCTGCAATACTTCTTTCTGTTACTCCTTCACGTGGCATGTTTACTTCTAGATCCCATCCCATTAATCCTGAAGCATGGTTTAAAGCCCAAATAATTCTGGTCTTCTTTAATATTTCCTTTATAACTTCATTTTCAAATAATACTTGCTCCTTCATAGATAGCACCAGATTGAACTTTAAATTTATAGGAAGAAATATTTTGCTATTTTATATTTTTATTTATTCTCCTCTTCCTCTTCTTCAATTATGATGGATTTCCTTTCTTCTCTGAATATATTGTCTAGGATGCCTCTTCTTTTCTTGCTTTCTTCCTCTATTCGCTTTATGCTTTCTTCTTGGATTAATGGTTTTCCACCCTCAATTATTATTTCAGCTCCAGGATACCTTTCTTCAAGTTCTTTTTTCAAACTTGATATGTCGATGTTTTTCCCTGCCTTTACATGGACTTTTGTTCCTTCTGGTGTCTGGATTACTGAGATTGAGTATCCTCCTTCAAGTTGCATTGCCTTTTTTTCAAACTCTTCAAATATTTTGTCCCATTTCTCGAATATTGATTCTCCGAAGAATAGATCGAAGATGCCTCCACGTTTTTTACGTTTCATTCTATCACCTCTTAGTTTAATGGGCTTCAATTTTAAACTTGATTTTCTTTAAATTTAACTTTACTTCAGCTATCAATGTGTTTTTATATTGTTTGTTTAGAATTATATTACTGGTTGACTAATATGGGTGAGAATAAGAGTCTACTTATTGAGGGTTTAGATAAATTGAAGATGTTTGCTTTAATCTCTGTTATTGCAGATTTAATTTTCGGTTTAGGCTTTATTATGTGGTTTCCAATGATGTGGTTTAGGGTTGGTATGGGGCCGCGCATAGGCTATTCTTTTCCATTTCTTTTCCTTGGTGGTGTTTCTCTTGCAATATTGATTTTGATTGGTGCAATTTTACTTTTAGTGGCTGTTTATTCTTATCTTATGGGTGCTATGAGGAGTTTGAGGGATTACGATGAATTGTCCTTTGGTACTGCATATTCACTTGTTAAGACTGGCTATATTGTTGGTTTAATCTTAATTGGGGTTGGAGCATTAACTCTAATAATTTTTATTGGCGGATTGTTAATGCTTGTTGGATTTATACTGTTATTTATAGGTAAGCTTGGCTTAATTATTGCTCTCTTCAAGCTTTATGATAGTTTTAAGGAGTCGCTTTTCCTAGTTTCAGGCATCTTATATATTGTAGGTATTTTTGTGCAAATTTTAAACTTTATTTCAGCAATTATACTTTACTTTGCATGTGACAGTGTAATAAAACAATTGTAAATTAATATTAGACTGTAAAGTATATTCTTCTTTTTGTTCTTCCCTTATTCTCTATTTTTAATAGTTTTATTTCACCTATCTCCAAGGTATTTTTTACATGGGGCCCGCCATCTGCCTGAATGTCAATTCCTTCAATTTCAACTATTCTCAACTCTTTTACTTCAGGCGGCATTCTTTCAGCCAATTTAACTATTCCTGGAATTTTCAATGCTTCTTCTCTTGTTAGGAAGTAGATTTTGACTGGAATTTTTCTTTTAACTGCTCTATTAGCCTTTCTGACAGCGTCTTCAAATATTCTTCTATCTGGTTTTTCTAGGTTGAAGTCTTCTTTGGCTTTTTCTTCATCTACATGTCCACCTGTTATAAGTGCATTATAATCTTTGTATAGAACTGCGGCTATTAGATGGGCTGCTGTATGTAATCTCATTAATCTATACCGTCTTTTCCAATCGATAGTTCCTCTAATTTTTTCACCTGGCCTTAACTTTACTTCTCCATCAATTATGTGAATTACTTCTCCAGTCTCTCTATCTAATTTGACATTTGTAACTCTGATTCTCTCGTCGCCTTTAACTAGGAAGCCTGTGTCATTTGCTACTCCCCCTGTAAGTGGATGGAAGGCTGTTTGATTTAAAATAACTTTATTCTCCTCTACTTTAACTACTTCTGCTTCAAATTCTTTTAAATAGCTATCATATAAGTATAGGAGTTTTGTTTCCATGTCTTCATCTCCACATTTAAGGTTACTTGTTAATGGTTTTTATATTATTCGAATTTTAATTATACTAGGTTTGCTAATGACCTGAATATGTAAGTGTGTAGGGTTACTAGTAGTAATGCTTTTAATGTTGTTTTTAATTTTATTGTCCCTAGTTTTCTATCTATGAACATTAATCCTTTGGCTGCCAGTATTTCTAATGGTAGGTTGAAGATTAATCTACTTTGAAGTGATCCATTTGAAAGTAAATATATGATTGATGTTGCTGTTAATATGCTTGCTATCATTTTTTCTAGTGGCTCTTTAGTGTTTAGTTTGTATGCTCCTATTATTGCTAGTGTTATTATGGGTAGGTTGGATAGATATCCTCCATATAATAGTCTGTAGGCGAATATATTGTTATGCCAGAAACTTAGTAAATTGTCTAGTATTGACTGTTTGACTACTACTTCTGTAGCCTTTACACCTTCTGTTCCACCAATTAGATTTCCCTTTAAAATATTTGTTATTCCTGTTATTGCTAAGAAGATTATCAGCATCTTTATTTGATTTTCATTTTCTTTTTCCCCTCTAATTCTTCTTAGAATTTCTATTGCTGTTAGTAGGGCTATGGATGCATAATACTGAGTGAAGGTCCATGGATGAGTAAATATTGTTAGTGACATCAGGGTAATTGATATTGCCAGTTGACCTTTACTTTTCTCTTTTAAAGATGCTACTAGGAATCCAATTGCTAGATATACTAGGGTTAATGCAAGTATGTTTGCTAGGAAGTAGGAATACATATTTACTGTTAATTTATACCCTAAGGCTGTTAGTAGCGCTGTTATAGCTGCCTTTTTTCTATTTTTTGTTGTTTGCTTAACTGTTTGATAGATTGCTAGGATTAGAAGTGGATTTAATAGTATTGGAGCATACTCTACTGCTCTTAATGCACTTATTCCAGTAATAATCTTTATTGTGTAGAGTAGAAGAATTGGAAGGGGTCTGGATCCACCTGCAACTGTGAATACTTTACCTATATTGCTTTCAACTTCCTTCAAGTATTTTTCATAGTGTTTTACATCTACTCCAACGATTTTATTTTGGGGGTTTATGTTTGGTGTATATGGATAAATGGCAATTACTATGGATAATAGTATAGAGTAGGCTAACCATATTTTGTGATTTATACTGGTTAACTTTGTTTTCTTTATTACTTGTTTTGTTATATCTCTTTTTGTTATTTTTTCTATTATTTGTATCACTTCAATTAGTATTGGCTTTATTATCCATGCCAATAAAGCCATTAGCATTAATGGTGGCACAGTTACTGTGAATGTATAGTATAGTGCTTCCTCAAGTTTTGCTATTTCACATAGGAGGCTTAGTGAAGATAAGGGTAATGTTGCCCAGTATATTAAAGATGCAGCCTCAAAGATAGTTAGCATAGCTAACATTATTGTTATGGTGTTACTGATCTGTATTATCTGGCTTTTAATTGAGATTATAACTGACATCATCGATAATACAACAATTACTCCCCCTATACCAGTTAGAGTATAAGCTACACTTAAACTCATAATTAATGTTGACATTAGAATTAAGTTTCTCTTTGACGATAAAGCTGATTGAATAAGCAGTATGGTTGATAATGTTTGTATAATGAGCAAGATTTCTCTAGACCATTCAACCTGAAAATTTCTGGTTAAAGTTACTCTATGTACTGTGGGATAGTAATTTACTCTAAATAGGTGAAGTAACATTATAATTGTTAATATTGTTTGACATGCAAGAATTGCTGAGTTCACTGTTTTACTCTTCATGATTCCACCTTTTCCTTCCCAGTAATAAGAGTTCACTGAAAATATGTTAATTTTATCTTGATTAAATATGTAAGATTTTAATTTAAATGATTATCATG
>NZ_JBTVBB010000026.1:0-47879 GCF_058356305.1 Candidatus Culexmicrobium sp. | reverse complement strand
AGCATACTCCTTAACCATATGGAACACCTAGAGTGTGTTAATATTATAATGAGTATTAAACAGTTTTCATATTTAATTGAATATTTAGTTATGTTTTGAAGAGTGTTTATGCAATTAATCGTCATGTTGTTGAGTATTGGCAGAGCATTCTGTTCAAGCGGGGTTAAATGCATTGTTCTGAGCGTGTTAAGTATCTAGGTTTATACTGGTCAAAATTTAATTCTCTTGATATCGTCTTCTCTAATTAGGTTTTTGTGAAGCTTTTTGTTTTGGCTGTGTTTGTAATCTTTTTATGTCATATTTGGATATGAAATTTTAATTTAGTATTGGATTGTTAGAATTAAGGTTAATATATTTCAAATATTATGATATTAATTGTAAGTTGTAGGTGTGATGTTATGTCAAATAGCGAAGGGGAACTGAATTTAGCGAAGATTGAATCTGAGCTTAAGGGAAAAACTCTTTTGGTTTATTGGTATATTTTGAAGTCTGCAAAGTCAACTGTTGGTGTACGTGAGATTCAGCGTAAATTGGGTTTTTCTAGTCCAAGTGTAGCTGCATATCATTTGGATAAGTTGATGTCTCTTGGCTTGGTTGAGAAGACTAGAACTGGTGAGTATTATCTTAGGAGGGAGGTTAAGGTAGGTATTTTACAGTTTTTTGTTAGGCTTGGTAGATTTATGCTGCCTAGATATGTTTTTTATTCAATTTGGTTTACTACAATGCTTGTCTTGTATTTGATTTTTTATGGTCATACTGGGAGTATTCATAATATTGTTGCCATAATTTTTGGTTTAGCTGCTTCACTTGTTTTATGGTTTGAGACTATTAGAATTTGGAGGGAGAGGCCGTTCTAAAATGTAGAATAAAAAGGTTGATTTTTAAATTTTAATGTGAGGTTGTTTGCTTTGAGAAGGCTGCTGATAGTTTATGTGTTAGCTGGACTCTTTTTGGCTTTCCTCTTTATGTTTGCCCCGTTATTCTTGATTTCATATCAGCTTGCAAGCATGGAGAAGAGTCCTCCGGAAGCTTACTCTGAAGTTGAGCAGCCTACTAATGTGTCTAGGCTTCCGGATTTTAAGAGTCTTACTCGAATGTCTGAGTCTATATTTGGTATTGAGGGTGCTAAGCCCTATGACTATATGAATCTATTTTTGATGATTGTGTTTAGTTTGTTTTCTGCTTTTATGATGTTTTTTGCTTTGAGGAGAAGAATTGTATGATAACTGTATTTTCATGATATGTTAAATTTGTTTTTTATAAATTTATTTATAGGTGGTTTTATGATTGATGAAGTTCTGAGTAGAGCTGGGTTGAATGAGGGATATGTTGTCGAGTTGACTAGGCGTTTAATTAGGATTCCTAGTGTTAATCCACCTGGGGATGAATCTGAGGTTGCTTTACTAGTAGGTGAGGAGTTGGAGAAGATTGGATTTGATGTAGATTATGTTGAGCCTTCTCCTAAGCGAGTGAATGTTGTTGCTAGATTGAAGGGTGAGGGTGTTGGGAGGACTCTGCTTTTTAATGGGCATTTAGATGTTGTTCCTCCAGGGGATCTGGATAATTGGCATTTTGATCCCTTTGAAGCGGTAGTTAAAGATGGGAGAATTTATGGTCGTGGAGCTTGTGATATGAAGGGTGCTATTGCAGCTTTTATTGGTGCAGTAAAGTCTATTGTTGATGCAAATGTAGTTTTAAAGGGTGATGTTGTTATTCATGCTGTTGCTGATGAAGAGACTGGTGGTAGATTGGGTACTGGATATTTAGTTGATAGGGGTTATGCTAGGGCTGATGGTGCAGTTGTTGGTGAGGGTTCTGTTTTTAATGGAGTTATTTGTTTAAGGCCTGCTGTTAGGGGGTTGTGTTGGATTGAACTTGAGACTAGGGGGAGAGCGGCTCATGCGAGTAGGCCTTGGGCTGGTGTTAATGCTGTTCTTCATATGGCTATGATTTTAATGGCTTTGAAAGATTTTAGATTTAAATGTCCTCCACATAAATATCTTCCAGCCCCAACAGTTTCACCTGGAACTATTATTAGGGGTGGAGTTAAAACAAATGTTATCCCTGATAGATGTATTGCTCATCTTGATGTTAGGATAAATCCAGGCTTGGATGATAAGCTGGTTTTGGATCAATTGAATAGTTTGCTTGTTGCATTGAAGAGGCAAGATCCTAGTCTTTCAGTTTCAATGAGGATTTTGAATTATGCTCCTCCTGCTGAAATTCCTGAAGATTCAGAGTTAATTCAATGTGCTAGGTGGGCTTTTGGATATGTTACTGGAGGCGAGTTGAAGTTGAGGGCTGGTTATGGCTCTAATGATTCTCAATATTTGATAAATAAAGCAAGTATACCTACTATATGTGGATTTGGACCTGGTGACCATCAGTTAGGTAATGCTCATGGACCTGATGAAAATGTGAGTATAGATATTCTAGGTGTCTTCACTAAGATTTATGCATTATTAACTTACAAGTTTACTTCATCCTAACGTTAATTAGTGCATATTAACGTTATTTTTATTCTTGTTGTTGATTTAAATTTTAATGTCGACGTTATTATTTCGTCTTGTCTATTCTTTTATGTCTATTATGCCTGTTTCATCTATTTTGAAGGTGCATTCTGCTTCTGGATGCATGGGACTATCGAATATTCTTGCTATACGTTTATTTCCTTTAGCTTTTCTAAGCCATACTCTATAGGTGCAATTGTGGGCTAATACGTGTCCTCCTGCTGGTTTATTTGGGTTTCCAAAGAATATTGCTGGATTAGCCATTACTTGATTTGTAACTATTACTGCTAAGTTATATGCATCTGCTAGGGATAGCAGTTGCCTTATGTGTCTATTTAATTTTTGTTGTCTTATGGCTAGGTTTTCTCTTCCTGGGAATTCTCCTCTAAAATGTCCAATTAAGCTGTCAACTATAATTAGTCTTACATCATGTTTCTCAATTATATTTGATGCTTCATCTATGATTAGCATTTGATGGTCACTATTATATGCTCTTGCAAAGACAATTTTTCTTAATACTTCTCTTTCGTCTAGATTAAATCTGTATGCTATTTGGATTATTCTTTCTGGTCTAAAGGTTCCTTCAGTGTCTACATATAGTGCTGCTCCTTCAAGTCCTCCCTCTTCTTTCGGTAGTTGGACTGTTACTGATAATTGATGTGCTATTTGTGTTTTACCTGTTCCAAATTCACCTGTAAACTCTGTTATTGACCCTGTTTCAATACCTCCATCTAACAAGTTGTCTAGTGCTTTGCATCCAGTGGTTATTTTTCCAACACTTAATCTGCGTTTTAAGTATTCATCTGCTGTCATGAAGGTTATGTTTAATAGTTCACGTGCATTTCTACAAATTTGGATTGCAATTTTCTCACTTATTCCTGTTGCTTCGCTAATTAGTCTTGGTGGAGTTACAGCTAGTGTTTCAACGTTACTTACACCTATTTCTCTAAGTTTGGAGGCTATTGTTGGGCCTATTCCATTAACTAGTTCAAGTGGATGTGTCATGTTTCATCAAGTAGTTTCTGAATTAAAATTTATATAAAGAATGGATGTCTATGTGGGGGGAGGCCCCCTCATAATTTATTTGCTAAATGTATTCTACTTTTTTTAGGAATTCTATGAAGAATCTGGTTTTAGGGTTTTCTAGGTTTATTTGGTATAGTTTTATTCTGCCTAGGTCTAGCATTTTGATCCAGTTTATTTCCATTAGTTTTTCTATTGCTCTTGAAACGTCTCTTTCATTTAACATGGTTTCTTTTCTTAGAGCATATTTTGAGAATGTTTTGGTTGGCTGTTTACTCATTGTAGCTAGAACTCTTAGTGTACTTATACTGCAAATGGCTTTTTCAATTTCCTCTCTACTTTTCATTTTATTCCTTCCATGTTATGTGATACTTTGCTTCATTCAAGGATTTATTTCGGGTTAATTTAATTCTTCCTGTTTTATTCATAGCTTGATTCAATTTTTATTTGTTTTCAATTATTTTCTTTATTCTATTTATTATATCGTCAATGTAGTGTAATAGTGTTTCTGTGGTTACACCTGATATTCCAATTTTTGTGAATCCTTTAATTGTTATTATTTCTCTTGTTGCTAGGTCGTCTAGTGCTTCGTATAGGTCTTTTACTGGTTTTATGTTATTTGTTTCGCAGATTACTTGATATGTGCTTTTTATTTCATTGAAATGTACATAGGGGGTTTGATTATTTTTTAGTGTTTTTGCTATTGCGAATAGTAGGTATAGTAGTTTTGGTGGTAGTTCAATTATGTCTTCACTTGTTATGGTTGGGCATAGATTTGAGTGTACTAGTCTTACATGTTCTGCTTTTATTGTTGTTGATCCTTTTTGTTCTGCTATTATTCCTGAGTATAATAGTAGGTCTAGTGCATATCTTGCGTCGCCATTTATTGGTGGTGTTGATGATACGTCTGCTATGAAGTCTATTACTTCTTCGCTTACTGCCCCTGGTTTAAAGGCGATTTTACATCTTTCTATTAGTATGTCTTTTAATTGTTTTGAAGTGTAGGGGTTGAATTTTATTTGTATTCTTCCAAGGCTTGATTTTTCTGCTTCATCTAGCATTTTTGTCCATTTTTGGTCTCTGGCTATGAATATTACTCCTATGATGTTGCTGTATCCCTTTGGGGTTGTTTCATCTAGTCTTGTTAAGTCGTATACTATTTTTTCTCTTCCATATTTTTTACAGTGATAGTCAACTTCATCTACTATGATTAGTCCAATTTTTCCTGTGGAGGTTAGAAATTTTATTATTGCATTTAGTATTTCTTCTGGTCCAAATCCTCTTACTGAAATTTCCGGTGTTAATTGCTCTGCTATTGCATTAAATATTAGAAATCTTGATGGTCCTTGACGTCTAAGATTTATGTAGGCTACTCTTAATTCATTTCTCCATTTCTCTGCTTCTTCTATTAGTATTTCACTGAATCTTTTAGCTGTTGCTGTTTTTCCACTTCCAACTCCACCTACTAGTTGTATACATCTTAAATGACTCTTCCATTTTACGGCTTCACTGAATAGGTTTAATAGGAATTTTAATTGCTCTTCTCTGTGTGGTAGTTTTTTGGGTATATAGCTTGGTGATAGACTGTCACGGTTTATGAATATTTTTTGCATTAAATCACCTAGCTATCTTATTTAGTGTTTTTAAATGTAATTAATTTAATTTTACTTCAAGTATTTGCTTGGATTTCTTATTATTTCAACTGTAATCTTAATCCAGCCTATTTCATTGGCTTTTAGCACAATTTTTTCCCAGTCTATTTTTATGATTAGAATTAATAATGCCATGGAGAGTATAATTGAGATTAATCCTGATAAAATTGGATTTTCACCTGTTATAATGCCTAGTCCTCTACCAATAATCACAGTGGCTCCAACTATTATTGTTTTTCCTAGTAAAACTGCTATGAAGAATTTATATGGATTATACTTTGAAATGCTTAGTGGAACATATAGTATGTCGTCGGGTAATGGTAATGCTGCGAAGAGGAAGATTGCTGTGAATAGGCTTTTCTCAAATAATCTACTAAATTTTTGAATTCTTCTTTTTACTTCTTCTGAGAGGAATATGTTTAGTGTGTAGCCCATTAACATTATAATCATTTTTCCAATTGCTGATCCAAGTCCTCCTAGTAGTATAACTGCTATGATTTCGTTTAATGAAAGCTTTAAAACTGATGAATATTCTACTATTACAAGTAAGTATGGTAGTCCAGCGTAGGGTGTAGCGTTACCGATGAATGAAGCTAGAAATATTCCTATTAGGCCGAGGGTTTTAAAGTAGTTGGTAAGGTCGTTTAAGTTGAATTGTATTGAGTTTATTATTTGAAGGCTACTTAAATTATAGTTTCTATTTAGGTAGTTTTTAAAGGTTAAGAGTAGGATTGTGGAGACTGTTAATGCATCCACTTTTCTATGTTCAGCTAAATTGTCTTTAATTTGAAGTGCTATTGGTATTAGAATTATGGCTTGTGTGATGGATATTATGTTTATTATTGTTGCTATGTTGAGTGTGAGTAGAGTTAGAGTTAACATATTTAGTAGTGTAAGTGATTTTTCTAATCCTATTCTTATTGTAGTTGTTTTGTATCCTGCCGTTAAATCTGCATTATAGTCTTCCATGTGGTTTCTTAGTTGAAGTGTTATTGAATAGATTGAGATTAATATTACTATGTGTATTATTTCTAGGTTTATTTTATCATGTGACAGTAGATATCCATGGATGAATAGTTGGTTTCCGAAGAAGAAGGAATGTGAAATTAGGTCTAGTGGAGGTTTTTCCTTGAATCTTATGGGTGGAGCTGAATATAGGATGGCTAGAATAGTCATTGTTAAGTAGTTTATCTTTGATGTTAGGCTTGGTGGGGTTGTGTATAGTCCTGTTATGAATAGTGCTACTGTTATCGTCCATATAACTTTCTTGTTGACTGTTTTTTCGATGAATATGTTATATTTTCTTAGTTGTGGATTTATTTTATCGCTTTCTATATCGTATGCATTGTTAATCCAGTATGATATTGAGAGGTAGCATGAGGTTGAGATTAATAGTTCAGTTATGTTTTTTGGTGTAACTTTTATTTCTGGGATTGAGTAGAGGAATCCAGTTAGTGTGAAGAAGATATATACTCTCCATTCATGTGGGCGGAATGATTTGAATATATGGTTAAGTGTTTGTTTAATAAGTTTCCTCAACACTAACACCGTATATTTTGTTTTGATGGATTGTTTTTTCCTTGGTGACTTCTAGGTATACGTTTATAATTTTTTCAGTTATTATATCCCAGGAGTATTTTTCTACTGCTATTTTTCTTCCAATAGATCCCATTTTTCTAGCTAGTTTCCTGTTGGATAGTAGTAGTATTATTTTTTCAGCAAGTATTTTTTGGTTGCCGGGTGGTATTAGGAATCCATTTTCTCCATCTTTAATTATTTCTGGTAATCCTCCGACTTTTGTGGCTATAATGGGTTTTCCAGTTGCCATTGCTTCTAATGCAACTATTCCAAAGCTTTCTCTGTATAGACTTGGAATTACTACTACTCTTGCTTTTTGATAGTTTTTTAGCAGTTCTTTTTCTGTTACTTTTCCGAGGAATTTTATTTTTTTCTCCAATTTTAGTTGTTTAGCCTTAATTTGTAGTAGTGGTTTCATGTAGCCGTCTCCAATTATTATTAGTTTTGCTTCTGGTATTTCGTTGATGACTTTGGAGAAGGCTTTTACTAGTATATGGGCTCCTTTTCTATGAACTAGTCTTCCAACGAATAGTATTATGGGTTTGTCTTCTTCGTTTTTAGGTGGAGTGAAGCGTTTTATATTTACTCCGTTTGGAATTATTATGCTCTTAGTTTCATTGCCGAGTAGGTTTTCTATGAAGGTGGCAGCGCATTTGCTTACTGAAATTATTCGGTCTGCCTTTGAGATGAAATATCTTAGGAACATTAATCCTTTACATGAAACTAGATGTAAAATTGATGTTGTAGAGTTTCCAGCTATACTGTGATTTGTCAGTATTTTTGGTATTCCTAGCTTGTCTGCAATATGTAGTGTTAGTAGTGGTGTTGGGGTGAAGGCGTGGTGAATGTGGATTATATCTGGGGAGTTTTCTAGGATGGCTTCCTTTATTTTGCTTAGGCTTGGTGGTGTTAATATGCTTTGTATTGGTGTTATGGCTTCAACTTCAATTATTGGTAGTGTATTTTTATTTTCATTTAATTTCTTGTTGTTTGCTTTAGTTAGTATGATTACTTCAAATCCTTTTTCTATGAGGTGTGTTGATAATTCATATACATGTCTTTGAACGCCGCCTATTGTTAGTGGATGCCATTCTGTAACCATTAGTATCTTCAATTTTTCACCATTTATCATACGGAAAACGAATATATATAAGATTTGAAATCATTTACTTGTTGTGGGGAGATTTTAATGAGTAATGGAGATGTATTTCGTATTGAATGGGTGATGTTTAGGGGGATGTTTAGAGTTTTAATTTTGTCTTTGCTTGAAAAGTCGATGATGAGGGGATATCAAATATTAAAGGTTATTCGTGAGTTGACTGGTAGGAGGCCTAGTATGAGTACTATCCATGATATTTTAACTGAGCTTGAGAGAATGAATCTTATTAATAGTATAATTACTCAAACTAGTGAAAAGTATTATCAAATTACTGATCTTGGTGTTAAGGTATTAAATGAAATTAGGGTTAAATGTAAGTCTAGGATTATGAATTTGTTGAATCTAATTTTCGAAACATAAATAGCTTCTCAGTATATATTATCGATGCAATTTAATTGTGACTTGTTAGGGTGATTGGATGTTTACCTTGTCGCCTTTAAGTTTACGTTTAATTTCAATTATATTGACTACTTTAATCTCCTTAGTTTCATCTTCAGTTATACTTTTTCATGTAACTTATTATTGGATTGGAAGATTGAAGTTTAGGGGTAGGAAGACTGTTTTCAGTGAACTTGATTCTTATCCATTAGTTTCTATTGTTGTTCCAGTTAAGAATGAACCCTTAAATATTATAATTAGATTGTTGAATTCTATTGTTAATCAAAATTATCCTAAGGATAAAATTGAGGTTTTAATTGTTAGTGATGATGAGGAGGATTATTTTAAAGTTATTTCATCTAGGATTTTCGATTTCAGCCGTAGATTTGGATTGTCTGTTAGGGTTTTTAGGCGTGTTGTAGGTGTTGGATTTAAGGCGGGGGCACTAAATTATGCTTTACATAGGAGTAGAGGGAAGTATTTTGTTGTTTTTGATGTGGATGCTGTTCCTGAGCCTAATTATTTGAAAAGTGTTGTTTCATATTTGGAGGCTAATGATGATGTTGATGGATTGGCTGTTAAGTGGTCTTCGTTAAATATGGATTCTTCTCCTATATCTGAGGCTCAAGCCGTATCTCTTGACTTTTTAACTTCAATTTTCTTTGATGGGAGGTCTAAGGTTAATGGTCCAATTATTGCTCCTGGATGTGGATGTGTTTTTAGGAGGCAGATTTTACTTGAAATTGGTGGTTGGGATGAAAATTGCTTGGCTGAGGATGTTGAATTGTCTATTAGGCTTTTAATTAATGGTAGGCGTATTGACTATCTTAATAACACCTTTGTTGAGGTTGAAAATCCAGAGACTTATGAGGCCTTTAAGAGGCAGCAGGCTAGATGGATTTATGGTACTACTCAAGTTTTATCTAGGTATTTCTTTAAAATTATTGTTTCTAAAATTCCTATCATTTGGAAGCTGGATTTGATTTTATATTTACTTCAATATCATGTTTTGTTGGCTAATTTTGCTTTTATTCTTTTGGCTTTAGCTTCAATTATAGTTAAAGTAGATTTATTGTTACCTAGTGTTTATTTTTCACCACTGCTTTTGATCTTATCTACTATTCAAGCTTTTTCATATTATAATACTGCTAGGCGTTTAGGTTTTAAGCCTATTGAGAGTATTGTTGTTATGGGTAGATGTACTGCTATGGCTGCAGTTCTTGCCCCAGTAGTGTTGCTACAGAATTTTAAGCTTTTAGCTGGATTGCGTGAGGGATGGTATATTACTCCTAAGGGTCCACTTGCTAGGAGGATTGAGAGTAGGAGTTTGAGTTGGCTTGAATCTTTATTTGCTACCTTCGGTATTTTAATTGGAGTATTACTTCTTCTGTTTGGCTTACCTATATCTGCATCTTGTATTTTCACCTTTAGTATACCCTATGTTTATGTTAGCTGGAAGACTCGTAGGGGTGTTTGGTGATTTAGGAATCAGGACGGTTATATTCCTAGTATTTTCTTTATTTTTTCTCTTGCTTCTAAAAATTTCTTGTCAATATATTTTAATGGTAGTCTTTTTTCGTCTCTAATTATGTTTTGGATCATTCTAATTAATTGTGACATTTCACTTCTAGCATCTACTTCGTCTGGCGCGAACATTTTATACGTATTTCCTATCATGATTTTTGTTGCTAGATGGATTATTGGTAGTTTGGATTTATCTATAGTTTCATTGATTTCGGAGCAGAAATTTCTTATGGTTTCTTCTTTAACTCTTTTACTGAAGTAATGCCATATACATGTGGAGTCAAATCCTAGGGTATAGCATTTGGTTATAGATTTTATATTTTCAATTGATTTTTCCAGCTTTTCATTTATGTCACTTTTCTCATTTATACATTTTAGATTTAGGGCTAGGAGGATGTAGTCGTCAATTACTTTGTTATAGTCACTGTATACTAGTATTAAGTCACATTTCTCTAAGCACTTTAATTTTTCTTTTCCAATTTCTCTTTCTAATCCTATTGTTTTGAGAAGTTCTTTGACAATGTATACTTCATGTAGGTCGAGTACTCCTGAGCTTTTCATTGCATCGTATAGGAGGAATATTAAACGTGATATGTTATTTTTATTCATTTAAGCACCAGGAACATTAGTGTTGGGTTCCATAAAAACTTTGCTTAACTTAGCTGAACTTTCCTAAATTTAAGCTTATGATTCTAGTTGGGCTATGGAAATTATTTGAAGTTGTTTTTTAATATTGATTGGTGGTTTTAATGACGTTGAATGCTGAGGTTTTAAGGTTTGCTGACGAGATTATGGTGAAGGCTCAGTTGGCTTCATGTCTTGAGGTTAGTGGCTATCCTAAGCCTGGTAATGTTCATAGGCTTAGGGATTTTCCTGATACTAGGTTTGAGCATTTTATTGCGGGTTCCATTGCTATTGGTCCTAGTATGCGTTCTTCAGTTTTGAATGGTTTTAGGGCTGGGTTAAATGGGATTGACTTGGTTGATGTGAATGTTGGTTTATTGATTAAGCGTGCAGTTATGGATGTTAAGTGTTTTCATAGTGGTGGTAATACTCATTTTGGAGTTATAGTTTTATTTGTGCCTCTAGCTGTTTCTGCTGGTATGTGTTTTGCTAGGAAGCGTTTTCTTAGTGAGGGAGGGCTTAGAGAATATTTTGTTGAGATTGCTAAGTCTACAACTGTTGAAGATGCATTGAATTTTTATGAGGCTTTGAAGATCGCTGGAGTTGGTGGTTTAGGTAGGCTTTCTTCTCCTGGAATGCCTGATGTTACTTGTGATGATTTTAGGGATAGGATTGTTAAGAGTAATGTTACTTTGTATGATTTAATGAATTTTTCTTCTAGTTGGGATTCGATTGCATTTGAATTTGTAGGTGGATTGGAGAATGTTTTTGGGATTGGTTATCCCTCTTTCATTAATTTTTATAACATGTTTAAAGATGTTAATGTAGCGGTTGTCCATACATTTCTTAAGCTTCTCTCTTTGAAGCCTGATACTCTTATTGCTAGAAAGTATGGTTTACAGTTTACTTCAGATATTATTGAAGCTTTTAATATTGGCTTACAGTTTTCTAGGAGTGTTTCTAGGAGGGCTGCTAGAATATTGGAGTTAGGTGGATTGAAGAGTCTTGAGGGTAGAGAGGAGCTTTATAGATTGGATGAGGAGTTGGCTGAGATGGGTTTGAATCCAGGTTCTACTGCTGATATTCTTGCAACCTCTATTTTCATTGCTCTCTTACTGGGATTTAAATTATAGTTTAATTTTCCTCCATTTTTATTGTCCCTTTAACTTTAAGTGTACCTATTTCTATTCCTGAGAATAATAGTTTTATGTCTAAGTCTAGTTGAAGCTTCTTCCCCATGAAGAAGCCTAATATTTCAGCTATTCTTATTCCTTTAGATATTTTACTCATTTTCTCACCATATAATTTTGTTGCTTTAAATTTTATTATACCTTTAAACTTTCATCTTTACATAATTTAGGGTAATAGTTTTACTCTTTTCTTCACTGTTATTGATGATGTTGACATGATGATTCTGCATTCTTCACGCAGTCACGTAATGTCTCTTCTACTATTCCTTCTGATGTTGTGTCGTTGTCGTGGATTTTGTGATTTTCAACTATGTATGCTTTTACATCTTCACCTAGTTCGAATATTTGTGGGCATATGGTGGCACATAGTCCACATCCAATGCATGTTACTTTATTTATTGTGACTTTATATTTAGTCATGGAGTCCCACTGTTAACTGTATCTTAAATTTTGATATAAGTTTTATTAACTGTTAGTATTAGGTTGGATGGACAACTTTATAACTGTAAAGCCACTAAGTATTAGAGTGTCGATTGATAGGTTTGCTAGAAAAGAGCTCTTCAGTGTTCCTAGAGGTTTTATTAGGTCTGGGAGGCGGCCTGATATTAGCTTAGCTGCAGGCGATCCTGACTTTAATCAGCCTAGATTTATTGCTGATGCTATTGCTAGGGCAGTTTTGGATGGATATACACATTATACTTTTGATGGTGACCCTGAATTTAAGGAGGCTATTGCAAACTATTATAGTAAGTATGGTGTTAATGTTGACTCTAAATCTCAGATATTGCTAACTTCTGGTGGTTCACCAGCTATTTTTAGGGTTTTAGGCACCTTTGTTAATCCTGGTGATCAAGTGATTATAATGGATCCAACTTTTCAAGCTTATGAGCGTTGTATAAGGTATTTTGGCGGTGAGGTTGTTAGGGCTCCTATGGTTAAGGGTGAAGATGGATATTTTAGGCCTAATATTGATGGTATTAGGAAAGTTATTAGTGAAAAGACTAAGTTGCTTATTATCTGTAATCCTGATAATCCCACTGGATGTGTTTATACTGGGGATGAACTTAGACAGATTGCTGACCTCGCCATTGAACATGACTTTCTAGTTATGTCAGATGAAATTTATACTGAGTTTATTTGGTGTGATAGACCTCATGTAACATTAATGTCCATTTCCGGCATGGAGGATCGCTCTATAATTGTCATGAGTTTCTCTAAAATGTTTGCCTGGACTGGTCTCAGGGTTGGATTTATTATTTCTAGTCCAGAAATTATTAGTTTGATTAAACGTGTTCCCATGGGTGTCTGTCCTATTGCTGTTCCTATTCAGAGGGCTGGAATTATAGCATTAAGGGAAGGATGGAATTTTGTTGATATGATGAGACAAGAGTATTTAAAGCGAATAGAATTTTGTGTTAAGAGATTAAATGAAATACCTGGAATTCATTGTGTAAAGCCTGAAGGAACTTTTTATGTTTTTCCAGACATTTCTGAGATAAATTTAAGTTCTAGAGATTATTGTGAAAAGCTACTTGAGAGTGAAGGTGTTTTAGTTGTTCCTGGTTCAAATTATGGTAGTATGGGTGAGGGTCATATTAGATTGGCACTTGTGAAGCCCATAGAAATCCTTGAGGAGGCTCTTGATAGAGTGGAGAGATTTACAAGGAAGATTGTAGGGTAAAATTAGGCTTAACTTAAAATACTGCCTTTTCCTATTAGTTGTGTCGTATTCTATTGAAAATATTTTCTTTATCTTTTATTCCAAAAGGAATATAAGCTTTTTAGAATTAATTTTACCTATGCTTCCAAATTTGGAGGAGATAGCTAGGAAGAGGAAGATGCTTGGTTTAACTCAAAAGGAATTGGCTAGATTGGCTGGTGTTAGTCAATCTTTTATTGCTAAAATTGAGTCTGGGAAAATTAATCCTTCCTATACTAGGGTTAAGGCTATCTTTGATGTTTTAATTCAATTGGAGAATAAGATGAGTTTTCGTGCTAAGCATATTATGCATGAGAGGGTTGTTGGTGTTCAGAGGGGGGATTCTGTTTCAAGGGCTGTACAATTGATGATGGATTATGGTTATTCTCAACTGCCTGTTTTTGATGGTGATAGGGTTATTGGAAGTATATCTGAGAAGACTATTTTGAATTTAATTGCTTCTGGCAGGGATATAGTTGAAATTTCAAGTGCTCCTATTGAGGAGGTTATGGATGAAGCCTTCCCTCAAGTTGATGAGAATACTCCTTTAACTCTAATTTCAAGTTTACTTCAAGTTTATCCTGCAGTTTTAGTTTTGAGAAGGGGGAGGGTTGTTGGAATAATTACTAAGGCTGATCTTTTGAAAATAATTAAATGATTACTGGCCATGGTTTTTCATTAATTTTTCTCTAATTTCTCTGTATTCCCTCTTTCTTTTAAGTGCTAACATTAATTCTAGGTATAGGTATTGTTTATGGTGGCTTGATTGTAAATTGCCATACTTATCGTATATTCTTATTTTCGCTGACCATGGCTTCTTATTTTGTTCAACAATTAAAATTCCTTCTCTAGGTGGGATTGGTAATAGTCTTCTTAGTTTCCCACTTTTTAATATTTGCTTCCTTGTGAATATAAGTTTGGTCATTATTTTCTTCTTAGTTGTTTTCTCTTTTATTTTCTTCTAACTTATGTTGGCTGAGTATTATTTTTAGTTAAAGTCCATGCTATTATAGTTGTAGCTATACAAATTATTAATGCATATAGGCTTGCAATTCTAGATGGAATTTTAATTAAGTTTGTCATTAACCAGTATGAAAATATGAATGTTAATGCTCCAATAGACCATATGTTTCCATGGGTTATTATTTTTAGTTTTTTAAATTTCATTTTTGCCCATTTACTCTTCTTTGTCAATAGTTTCTGGAATTTTAGGGCATTTCCGTATTCCTTGAATTTAGCTTTATATGTACTTCCATCATTGAAGACTACTTCTACAATATATTTTCCTTTAACCTTTTTTGGATACTCTACTTTGAATACATTTGAGTATAGAATATTGTCTACTATGTATAGTGTTGGAGCCATTTGAAGCATTGTATAGTATATTTTTTTGATTGTTGATTTTGGTTTTCTTTTTTCGTAGATTGCCTCGTATATTTCTGGGTCCATTAATGTTGCTGTTTGATGTACATCTCTGAATATTACTATGTTTTCACTGTCTTTGATTACTTCCTTTGGTCTGAATTCAACTTTATATTTTTTAATTATTTCTTGGAAGTTTAATCCTCTAAGTATGTCTACTAGTGTATTGTATAGTCTCTCTGCATCTTCTCTGTGTAGTTCAATTATTATTTTATCTGTCTTGTATAAAACTCCGCTTTTATTGATTGTTCGCCAATAAATGGCAACTTTATTTTCATCGTGTAGGTCTATTCTTTCTAAGTTTTCTAGTGGAATTGTCTTTGTAGGTATTCTTTCTTCTATCATTAATATTAATGGTATCATTATTGCTTCATATCCAAGATATATTCTTATCTCTCTGGAATTTAGTTCAACTATTGCTTCTTTACCCCAAAATTGTAGGGTCTCCATATTCATGTTCTTTTCACTTGGTATTAGCTGTTCCTATATTATCCTTTGCTTTCTGAAACTGTTAAATATTTGCAGGTTGTATGGAGATTCCATGTGGAGAGAAAATTTCAAGTGTTTCTATATTTGTATTCGGTTTACTAAAATCTATGTAGGCTGAATCCTACCTTCTCCTATCAGTATTGAATTTCTATTTTAAATGTTTAATAGTAGTTGTTTCTATTTGTATTTGGATGGATATGTATCGGATTTTAGGTAGGACGAATTTAAGGGTTTTTGTTATTGGTTTTGGTGGTATTCCTATTAGAGTTCTCAGTGTTGATGGTGCAGTTAAGGTTGTTAGACGTGCTTATGAGCTTGGAGTTAACTTTTATGATACCGCTAGGGGTTATGGGGATAGTGAGCGTAAAATTGGATTGGCTTTAAGTGATGTTAGAGAGGATGTTATTATTGCTACTAAGACTCCTTCAAGGGATTATGATGGTGCTATGAGGGATTTGGAGAAGAGTATGAGTGAGCTGAATGTTGATTATATTGATGTTTGGCAACTTCATAATATTAGTAGATTGGATGTTTTGGAGAGGGTTTTATCTGATGATGGTGCCCTTCAAGCGTTGAGGGATGCTAGGCAGGATGGGAAAATTCGATTTATAGGTATTACTGGTCATAATATTGATGTCTTGT
Source organism: Candidatus Culexmicrobium sp. (assembly GCF_058356305.1). Lineage (NCBI taxonomy): Archaea > Thermoproteati > Candidatus Culexarchaeota > Candidatus Culexarchaeia > Candidatus Culexarchaeles > Candidatus Culexmicrobiaceae > Candidatus Culexmicrobium > Candidatus Culexmicrobium sp. The sequence continues at coordinate 31,989 of NZ_JBTVBB010000026.1, read as the reverse complement.
TAAGGGCAATTGAAGCATTTCATTTTGATACTATCCAATTTCCATTTAACTATATTGCTGATGATGCTAAGTATAAGCTTATTCCTAGAGCTAGAGAGTTGAATATTGGTGTTATTATAATGAAACCATTAGCTGGAGGTGAGCTTTCATATCCAATTGCAGCTCTAAGGTATATTTTGAGTCATGATGTCTCTGTGATTATTCCAGGTATGAAGAGTATAGTTGAAGTTGAGGAGAATGTTAAGTCTATTCTTGAGAATCCAGTGTTGAGTGATGAGGAGTCAAGATTAATTGAAGAGGAGCGAAGTAGACTTGACAAGGTTTTCTGTAGAGGTTGTATGTATTGTATGCCATGTCCAAATAATATTCCAATTTCACAGTTACTTAGAATTCAACAGTTTATTAATAGGACTGGTTTCTCAGATCTAGTTTTAAGGATTTATGAGAGGGCTAAGCAAACTGTTCCAAATTGTACTCTCTGTCTTCAATGTGAAGATAAATGTCCCTATGAATTACCTGTAACTAAGCTTATTAGAGAAAGATTCAATTGGTTTGAAGGAGAGTTAAAGTCTAGGGGTCTAATTTAAATTTAATTAAGCTTCCCTTCTCTATATTAAGTGTTAATTTGACAGTGTTCAGTTAAGCTTAATTTACTACCCTTATTATTGTTTGACATACACCATATTCCTCAGCTTTTACATGTATGATGTAGTTGCCCTGCTTTTTCGGTAGTTTCTCTAACTTTACACTCCAATTTCCATTTGAATCTGATATTCCAATGAGTTTTTCTCCCCATGTAGTTGAAACTTGTACTTTAATATTTCCCGCTGGTTTTCCCCTTGAGTCGAAGATTTTCCCTTCAACACTTACTGATATTGGTATTTGATGCAATCTAATCATGTTGGGTTTAGCTGAACAAGTTATAATCATCGAGTATCACTAGTTAATTGTTACTCCCATACTTAAATCTTCCTAATTTTAAATGGATGATTAATTATTTCAATTCATGAATTAACGAAAAGATTATAACTTCATTTACCTTATAATTTTGTTTATCCTTGTGCTCAACATTTCAATTTACAGGCCTGTGAGTGGAATGGTTGAGCTAAGGAAATATGAGGTTGAAGACATTATCTTAAAGACTCTTCTTGTCTTTGAAGTTGAATTTGTTGATGAAGACGGTAATCCTATCCCCAATGTTGAATATATCCTATATTTGCCTGATGGAAGTATTAAGTGTGGTAAGACTGATGAAAATGGTTTGCTCAGGGAGGAAAACATTCCTGAAGGTGACATTATTTTAGAGTTAGCTGATGGAAGATGTATTATACCAGCTAATTTATGAGGGGATTACATGTCGGATATAGTTTATACAGTTCAGAAGGGGGATAACTTATCTAAAATTGCACGTAAATTCTTACTCAGAAGTTGGAAGTCAATTTATTATTATGAGAAGAATAAGGAATTTAGGGAGAAAAGACCTAATCCCAATCTAATTTATCCTGGTGATAAATTGATAATTCCTCCAAGCGATTCTAATCAAATTAAATTTTCAAAGAAGGTTATTCGTAGATCTAGGGAGAAGAAGCCTAGGGTAATAGTTTTGTCTGAATTGAAAATTGAAGGTGCAGTTTCTCCCATTAGTGAATCTATTGTTAATTATTCAGATGAAGTTACAAAGGAGTTTGGTTCAAATGATTTTTCAAGCTATATTTTTCATGAATCAGTTGGTATTGGGAAAGTTGTAATTGACGGTATATCAGGGGTTGACTCTATTTTCTTTTTATCTGATAAACTTGCTAAAAGAAGTATTGAAAAAAGTAGTCGAATACTTCGTACCCTTAGTACTTCTCTAACTATTATTGGTTTTATAGATGGATTGTTATATGTTTACGATATTCTCTCTGGCCTCTACTTAATAGGTAGAGCTGGTAATTTTAATGAAAGACTTGCTTTTCTTGAGGGTTACGTTCTTACACTGGCAGATCTGGCTGAGGGTTATGATCTTGACAAGGAGCCTAGACATAGAATTTGCACTTCTACTTTATTGACTAGTTATAAGGCTGCTAAGAGAGGGGTGAAGGCTGCTAGGAAGGATGTGGAGAATGCTAGTAGAAGTGGTAAGGTTGATTTTAATATGGCTAGGGTTTTCGCTAGAAAGTATCCTACACCACAGGATAAAGTTAACATATTATGGAAGAAGCTTACTGAGAAACAATTAAGTAAAAATGAGTTGGCCATGGCTCCAGGTCCGCCTAGCTTTTTCCCTCGGTGAATTCGATTAAATTTGAGATTAAAATTATTGCTTAATGCACATCACTAAATTTAAATCTTAGACCTGTATATGGTCTTTCCAAGTATCTTGAAATTCACATTAGATTGACAAGTTTAGGTTTGATAATTCATCTAAAATTTTGTTAATTAATTTTTTAGTCTTTCTATTTAACTGTAAGTCTATTCTGCTTCTACCTTCTAATAAATCTCTAAATATTGTTTCAATAATTTTTACTTCCTCTCTGGGGAAGATGTTTTTGCTTTTAATTATTTTGATTATTTTTATTTTTGATGCTGTCGGGTATCCTTTATAACATAAGTAGAATCTTAGGAGTGGGAATAGTATTGATGCTAATTGATGTGAATTTACTTTATCCAATAACTTCTCATTTTTAATTTTATTTAGATGTTTCTCAAGGCTTTCCTTGAATATGATTATTGATGCTAGAATTTCATCACGACTTGGCTCTACAAGAAATTTTGTAATATCTTCTCCATAGAGTAATATGAAGCTTCTTACTAGATTGTAGTATTCACATCCAGCTCCAAGCCATCTATACACATCTATGTCCACATCTATCCAGAGACTTAGAATTCCTGTTCCTCGAATAGTTTTAGGGTGTTTAGCGTTAATTTTCTCGATTATTCTCTTTACTTTTTCTATGATCTCCTTATTTTTAGTAATTACTAGAATGTCTATGTCACTCCATTTGTTAATAAAGTCTTCTTTGCGTGCTATTGATCCAACAATTGCTATACATTTAATTTCATTTAGGTAGGGTTTGATTTGTTTTAGAAAGTTTTTGAGGGCTTTCTTATAGATTTGAGGAAGCCAATCTAATTTTTCATGTATATTAACCATTGCATTTATCATTAATTATCTTAATTTTTCTTAACTTATATAGTCTTTTAAAAATAGCCTTGATATGGTGTTGTTTATTTTGAAGTGTAGGTTTTCTTATCCAGCTGTACTAGTGTGTATTTGAAATTAATTTTTAATTTCGCTTTGAGTAAGATTTAATGGAATTAAATTTAAGGTGTATTTCAATGTTAGTTGAATGTGGATTATTTGAAGATTTCATGTTGAAGTTGAAGAGTAAAATTGTTGAATTGTTAATCATTTTTCTTGTGATGATTTTAGGTGTTGAGTTATGGGTTTACCATTTTTATATGTCTATTCCAAGAGTTGAGGTTTATCCTGGTCTATCTATTGCTTATTATTTTGAGTTTAATCGATTACAGATAGCTATTTTAATATTTATATTTTTGATTTCACCTTCTTTAAGCTTATTTTTAAGTAGGATTGGATTTCTTCTCAATTCTAGAGGAGTTTCTAGGCTTCATAGATTTATCATAAACTTACTGGTTATGCCCATATGTCTTTACTTTCAATTCTATTTTTTGTGGAGTTTTTTGAGTTGGCTTTTAAAGATTTCTCAAAAACCTAGGGGTTGGCTTATATTTTTAGTGGTTTTTATGGGTGGGTTTATGGTTTTGCTTACTTTAACTTTATTTTCATGGATTTCTTCATGGAAACCTTTTTGGAGAAGTGGGGTTTATAGGAATTTCAGAGGATTATTTATCATGTTCATTATATCTATGGCTGTGTTTTCATTTCTTCTTTTTGCAGTTGTATGTGTCTTTTCATGTGAATACCATCTAGCTGATAGACTAGATTTAAGAGAGTTGTATTTAGAGAATCCCTCATTAGCTGATGAGGTTAAGAGAGAAATTATGTTTTATACGTCTTCTGTGATTGTTTTGTTCACTTTCATTTTCATTGTTTTGTTTATGATGTTATTTCAATTCCTTTATGTATGCTTTTATGCTAGTTGACATTCTTTATTGGGATATGTTATTTCTCTGATTTTTAATTTGTTAAGATTTAGCCTAATGAAACTGTTGTAGTTTTCATAGGCATTGATATCTGTTAATAGATTTTTATGCTCTTATTGCTAGGAGGTATGCCGAGGTTGTATGTATGTCCAATCCTAACTTTCTGCTTAGTGGTATTGCATCTATGGATGTATATGCTGAATTTACAAAGTGAAGTTTACCGCCATACCTTGGAATTAATGTCTTCAGATGTGTTATGCACCCCTTTAATGCAAGCCTCGATACCTTCCTATTACCGCTCTTTCGCTCCTACTTTAGTCTTTGGTTTACTAAGTTTCTCAGCTACGTAATCCGTTATACCATGGTGATATGCATAGTCAGCTATTTTTGCTAGAGCTTTTAACCGTATGTTTCTCGCCTTCTCTTTAGGAGAGCCATGTGAGGTAACCTCTGGGAAGTGCTCATTTCTAACATCTAGGATTTCTCCTCTCCTATTCTATGTGGGTTGAACTTTATGAGTTTTCGTTGGTTAGCGATTTAACTCTATTCGTCATTATCTATATTTGGGTGATATTTTGGATGGGGGATACGTGTTTGTAACTGGTGGTGATCGTGGTATTGGACGTGCTATTGTGCTTAAATTTGCTTCTTCAAGTTTTAATGTAGCATTCTCATATTATAGGAATAGGGGTGCTGCTGAGGAGACATTGAAGATTGTTAAGGAATTGGGTGTTGATGGATTCTATATTCAGATGGATGTGGCTGATGTTGATAGTGTTAAGGATGGTTTCAGCAAGGTTTCAAATAGATTTCCATATTTAAATGTACTTGTCAATAATGCTGGAGTAGTTTTCTTTGGAACTATTGATGAAACAAGTGTTGAGGATTGGAATAGGGTTATTGACATAAACTTAACTGGTGTATTTTTGACTACAAAGTTCTTTCTACCCTTATTGAGGAGGGCTTCTTGGGCTAGTATAGTTAACTTGGCAAGTATTGCTGGTCAGACTGGTAATGTTGTTGCCTCTGCCGTTTATTGTGCTTCTAAGGCTGGTGTTATAGGGTTAACTAGGAGGTTGGCTGTTGAATTGGCTCCAAGAATTCGTGTTAATGCTGTTGCTCCAAGTTTTGTTGAGACTGATATGGTTAGAGAGTTTATTGATACTCCTGAGAAGAAGAGGAGGGTTGCAGATTTACATCCACTGCGTGATATTGCTAGGCCTGAGGATGTAGCTGAGGTAGTCTACTTTCTAGCTACTGAGAAGTCCCGCTTTATAACTGGTCAGATACTTGGAGTTAACGGTGGAAGATTTACTTATTAGTTTTAATAACTATTGTTGAGGTTTATGGTCTTGAGTGAACTTTCCAACTTGGAGGTTAGAATTCATACTGCCTTACATGTAGTTAAGGGTGCTGTTAGAAAGGTTTGGGGGCTAAGTGGACTGCCTCCACTTATGTTAAGGGTGGCCATGGCTGCTTAACAGTTCATTTTGATAGGAAGCCCACTGAAGATGAGTTGAGGGAGATTGAACGTCTAGCCAATTTAAAGGTTAGAGAGAATATCCCAGTTATGGTTGTTGAGATGGACAGGTATGAGGCTGAAAAAGTTTTTGGGGATGAAATGTACGATTTATTCCCTATTCCAAGTAATGTTAGGAGGCTTTCAATAGTGGTTATTGAGAATTGGAATATTAATGCTTGTAATAAGAGACATACTAGGACCACTGGTGAGATTGGCGTTATTCACTTGAGGAAGGTTAGGTTTAGGAGGAGTAAGGGGCTTTTAGAGATAAGCTTTGATGTAGTTGATTAACTTAGCCGAAGGTTGCTGAGATCCAGTCTCCAATGTAATGGGCTAAGACTACCACTATTAATGCTGTTAATACATGTTCTCCAACTATTTTCCATACATCTCTCCCTTGCTCCCTAGCCATTTGTAGGCTGAATATGCTTAATAGTAGTAGTCCCCAAACTACACTTACAATAATTGATGTTGTCAACTCGAATATTAGGACTGGTATGACAAATGTTATTGAGAATATGAATTTGAATAGGAAGGTGAATATGGTTGCCTCCCATATCTCCCCTGTGGTGTGTATTGCTTCAGCTTCCTCCGACATGTGTATGCCCAGTGCATCTGAGAACGCATCTGCAACTGCAATGGTTAATATTCCTCCTATTACCGCTAGTTTAGAATGTGTTCCTGAGTGTAGACCCACCATTAAGCCTAGAGTTGTTATGATGCCTGATGTTGACCCAAAGCTCATTCCAACTCTGAATGAATGCTTCATGGTTGAAATCTATCTAAAATATTATGGATATAAGATTTTCCTCTCGAAGCTTTGATCTATTTTATGAGGGTTGAAATGAATATTAATGGTGCAATCGCTATTATTGAGAGGAGTAATACTATTGTCGTTATATAGCTTAATGGCGGTATAATGCACATTATGAAGGTTAGGGCTATCAATATTAATGCATATCTTGCTAAGTCTGTTCCGCTATAGATTTCATTGATTTCATTCTTCCAACTCTCATTTCTAATTGGCTTTGATTTTTTGATTAATATTATTGTCATTATATAGCATGATATTATTGAAATGAATGCCATTGGATTCCCCGGTATTCTTTCAGGTAGTATTAGGATGTAGGTTGATATGTACAGAGCTGATAGGTATATTGCTGTTATGATCATGCCTTTTCTTCCTAGTTTTATTGATTCTAAGCTTTTCCTTCTAGTTAATAGGTGTAGTGTGCTTATTATCATTATGCTTCCTATGATTGAGCCTAGTGCTGTTTCTAGGTTGTTCTTTGAATTTGTGCTTTGGAAACTTGCTCCTATAATCATAATTAAAGTTATCAGTAATGTTTTCTTTTTACTCTTAGCCAGATATTTTCTATGTTTTGGTAAGTAGTCTTTGCTTAGAATTTCATAGGTTAAAATAGGGATTATGAAGGACATTATTGGATGCCAAAATAGGACTAGTGTTAGAAATTCAGCCCATGCTATTCCTAGAATTTTTCCAAACATTGCCCTCCCTGTTTCAATGTAGCCGGCCCATAGGACTTTTGTTATCCATGATTCATATAATCCGAAGATCATTCCCCAATGGTATAGTTGTTTTAGTGATGTTCTCCCTGTTTTTATGGCTAGGTTTAGTAGGAAGATGGTGTGTGATAAATATAGGGGCATTGTTAGTAGTAGTCCCCATGGATCTATAAACCATAGGTGTGATGCACCTGATAGTACTTCTGCATAGAACATTGATAGTGTTCCTATTAGGAGGATTGCCATTATGCTCGCCATTACTATCCATTCCATTTGTTTTTAGATTGGCTTTGATGGAATGACTATTATTTATATTTATGTTGGTTGGACTTTATCATTGTTCCCTTTAACTCTTTTGTTTTCCTCATTTTTATGTCCATGTAATAGTATATGGGTGTTCTTCTATTGGAGGCGGCCCACGTATTTCCATTCTTATCCATGGCTATGCAGCTTACTCCTCCAAATTCTTTTAGTGAGTTTATGTCTTTAATAACTTGTATGCATGCTTCCTTTACGCTTAATCCATTCTTCATATAATCTATTATGCTTTTAGCTGTTGACAGTCTAATTGTTAGTTCTCCTCTGCCTGTGCATGCTGCTCCTCCATATCTATTGTCTGCATAGTTTCCAGCCCCAATTATTGCTGAGTCCCCTATTCTTCCTGACAGTTTTAGTGCTGTGCCACTTGTTGATACTCCTACGCATACATTACCATTTGAGTCTATTGCTATTACATTTACTGTTCCATGATGTTCTAGGGCTAGTTTTTCATACCACTCCCTTAACCTATAATTTTTAATGTATTGTTCAAGGTATTTCTTGTATCTGTTGAAGCTTTCATCTAGCTCTTGAATGGCATCTCTTAGGAATGCATCATAAATTTTTCTTGAACGCTCTGTTAATAGTTCACATTTCTTGAATCCCATTATTTCAGCGAAGAGTTCTGCTCCTTCTCCAATTAATAGGACGTGGGGTGTAACTTCCATTACCTTTCTAGCTATTGATATTGGATTTTATAGTGCTTCACTCCAGCCACTGCACCAGCCTTTAATGTTCTTCCATCCATGATTGATGCATCTAGTTCCACTTCACCCAGCAGGTTTGGTATTCCTCCATAGCCAACAGTTTGCTCTAGTGGATTGTTTTCAACTGCATTTACTGTTGCTTCAACTGCATCTATTGCTGTGCCACCATTTCTTAAGATTTCAGCACCAACATGAAGCGCCCTCCTTGGTATTTCTTGTTCCAATAATTCTTGCTAAAGTCATTGTCGGGCACCATCGATTAAGTAGACTCTCTCAATATTAAACTGTAACGAATATATGTTTCAGTATAATTGTTAAAATATTGTTATTGGTTGAAAAAGATTATGTAGGTGAATTGAGTTTATATTGATGTGGATGGCTTTACAAGTCGCTTTAAATTAGTTTTAGCTTTAATTTCATCTCTCACTTTACTCTTAGCTTATCTTCTTTTCTTTTATGTTTATGTTGTGGATGTTAGGGTTGATGTTTTAATTTTGGGTGATGGTGCTGTTTTTATTGATGGTAGACTTTTTTCATCCAATTGTACTCTGACTTTTAAGTTGGTTAAGTATGGTTTTCTAGGTTTCACGGAGCCCTTAACTTTGAGGGTTAAGGCTAAGCCTGGGGAGGGTTGGATGATTGGTAAAATGCTATTTAATAATAAGTCTTGTGCTGATGGTTTTATTGAAGTTTCAGGTGATGGTGTTCTTCTAGTTGACTTTGATCGAGCTGTCTCTATTGGCTATCCTGGTGATTTGGATTTTGCTGGTTTAGATTTGGATGGTGATGGTGTATTTGACTTTATTATTGAAATTAACTTGTGGAATACTCGTAGTGTTAATGGAACTGTTAATATGACCTTTAATCTTGAACGGGGCATATTATATTATAGTCAGTGTTTATGGGATTTAACTCCAAAATATCCTGAAATTAAGATTTTTGGTTATCCTGAAATTTGGTGTGGTAATAAGCCTTGGAATGAATGTATGGCTTTAGATTCACCTATACCTATCCCTAATAGAGTGTCTAGTTTAAATGACTTCTATGTAACCTTAAATTACTCTTTAAACCATAATCCTGAACTTTCAATTAACCTTGCAGTTGAATCGTGGTTTACGAGGGATAAGTTTAGATTTACAGGTGTTTTTAATGGTGAAGTGGAGGTTATGATTTGGCTTTATTGGCATAATCTTAATCCAGCTGGTTTTAAGGTTGATGAATTAATGGTTCCACTTGAAGTTAATGGTGAAATTGTTAATTACATCTTTGAGGTTTGGTATGCTAATATGACTTGGCATTATATTGCATTTAAAATATCTAAGCCAATTAAATTTGGAGTTGTGAGGTTTAATTATGCTTCATTCATTAGATGGGTTTATGAGTTTATTGGAGAAGAATTTAGAGGCTTATATCTAGAGGATGTGGAGGTGGGAGTGGAGTTTGGTGGATCTGCTATTAAAACTGCAATTATAGACTGGATTTTATATGAATTCTTCATTGAGTACACTGATGAACGCTTATTGAAGAGTTGATACTAATCTAATTGGATGAATGCTTATTTTAATTGGCTTGTAATAAAATATATTAGCTATTTTCTGGAGAATTATTCTTATGAGAATTATTCCTAGGAGAATAGATATTGAGAGAATTCAAAGTGCTGGTCCATGGAAGATGATCTATGGTAGGAGAAAGACTGGGAAGACTTTTCTGGTTGAGAATTTTTTGAGTTATGATCGCTTCTTTTTCGTTAATAGGGATGGAACTTTGATTGATAAGAGGAACTTTGAGAAATATATCTATAGTGAGTTTATTAGATTGTTTAGGGAGTTGATTGATGAGAAATTAATTGTTATTGATGAGTTTCATAGATTGCCTGAGGATTTTCAAGATTTCCTTCATTTTCTAGGTGTTAGAGGGAGGTTGATTTTAATAACTTCGACTTTATGGTTAGCTAAAAAGCTTTTAGGGAAGGGTTCTCCACTATTGGGCTTGGTTTATCCAATTAGAATTGGATTGATTGATGAGAGGGACATTTTATTAGAGTTGTCAAAGGAGTTTAGTGGGAAAACGCTTATCGAGGCTTGTGTATATCTTAGGGAGCCAAGTTTAATTCCCCTTTTTAAGCCACCTATAAGACATTTTGTCCCAAACTTCCTATTTGAGAATAGATTTTTCATTAAGGAGCTTATAGGTGAAATTTTCACTGAGGAGGAGAAGGAGTTAACTAATGTTTATGAGGGAATTTTGAAGGCCATTGCCTCCGGGAGAAATGTAAGCACGAAGATTTCAACCCTCCTTTTTTCGAGGGGATTGATTTCCAAAGACAATCCTGGAGTTCTACAGAAGTATTTGAGTATTTTAGTGGCAATGGGTTTGCTTAGTAGAGTTAAGGTTTATGGGAAGAAGAAATTTAGATATTTCCATGTTTCCCCTATTTTAGACTTACATTTCTACTTGGAGGAGAAATATTCCTATACTGAGCTGGATGTTTCATTGGATTTTATAAGGAGAGTTGTTGAAGTGAAGCTTCCAATTCATGTTGAGCAGTATATTAGGAATCTACTTTCAAAGGTAATGGGTTTAAGTTATCAGAGAATTGAGGAGAGAGATTTTGAAGTTGACATTGCACTTTTTGAGTTTAAGAGGTTGAGGTTAGTTGGAGAGGTTAAATGGAAGGATTATGTTTCGAGAGGTGAAGTTAGAAGGTTGGAGGAGAAGTTGTGTAGATTTAAAGGTGTGCGGAGAATAATTTTTGTGCCAGATATTAATGTTCTGGAGAGGGAGCCTGAGGGAATTGAAGTTTTAGATGTTGATGGAATTGTCGAGTTAATTTCTAGTGAAGGTTAAGGTGGCTATAGATGTCCTGAAGAGTTTTTATCTGATTTTAGGGTTGCTTGACTATTTTTTGAGCTTTTACTTCAAATTGACAGTATGAGTCTCCTTTAGCTATACATTTGATTTCCCTTACTTTTACTCCCTTTCTGAATAGTTGGCTGAACCATCCTGCAATCATTCCCCTTATTAGGTGTGATTCTGGTTTATTCGATTTCTTGAAGAGTTCGCATTCGAATGAGTCGTATACTCTTACTTTTGCTTCACCCAACTCCATATCTATTTCTTCTAATTCTATTCTCCCATATCCTAGGTGTTGAAATAATGTTTTTCCCAGCTTAATTAGCTTTTCAGCATCTTCTCCAGCTATTTTAACATATTCCTTGAATGCCTCTACACTTATATTGTATCCTTCTAGGAATAGTGTTAGCTCGTAGTTTGATCCCAACTGTTCTCTAGCCTTTTTAATTAAACCCCTATATCCTCTCTTTAGGAATATTACTCCTCTTTCTTCACCTACTTTTAATGGGAAGAAGTATGGGTCGAAGACGAATCCATTGAATGTTGGTTTTAACAGTTTTACATTCAAGATGTGTGGATATCTTCTAAGTTCCAATAACATTTCATCAATGTTTACGTCTATGCTTTCAGTTAAGTCGATGAAGACTACTGCATGGCTCGGTCCCTTTATGGTGTATGAGATGGCTAAGTGAATTATTGGAATTCCCTTTAATGCAAAATTCCTTGTGATTGTGTCGAAGACTCCAATCTTATACATTGCACTTGGATCGAATATTAGATGTAATCCAACTACATTTCTATCTGGAGAATAGACGAATAATTGGAAGTTATATGGTGCTAATTCATCTTCACTAATCTTCATTAGATCACCGAATGTAAGTACTGTTTAAATTAAATAAGTCTTGCCTAGACTCAAATTTAACTCAAATTTTACAAGTTACCATGAATTCTAAACTATTTAACGCTTTTTAATTATCATAATCTTATTTTATTAGTTACTTTGGATTTTAAGTTGTGATTCTCTTTTCTCCATAGAGCTTTATAATTTAACTTTTGTAACGTCTTATGATCTTACTATTTGATTTTGAAGTGCTTATAACTGGTTTAACTGGAAAATTTTTAATTGCTTAACTTCATATCTATGATGTGGTGATGCTCTTGGAAGTGAAGGAAATTTTCATTTTAGGATTTCTCTGAGTCCAGAGTACATTTACTACGTTATATCATCATTGGTTGCTACTTCCACATCCTTCATAGCCTCAGTATATGTTGTATTCCTTATTGAAAGGGGGTTAGATTATAGGGGTGTAGCGTTGGTTGACGGCTTATACGTGATTTCCAGCGCCATTCTAGACTATCCAACTGGTGGATTGGCTGACAAGTATGGTAGGGGTAGGATAACTGCCTTAGCCTGCCTATTTTTCGGTCTTGGATTAACAATCTATAGTCTCTCGAGAACCTTGTATCAATTTCTATTGGCTGAATTTTTGGCGGCCATTGGATCAGCTTTTTATAGTGGAGCTTTTCTAGCATGGCTTGTTGATTCGCTTAGAGGGGAGGATAGAGGTGAGAGGCTTCCAGTTATACTTGGTAATGCTGGAGTAATGGCACAGATTGTAAGTATTGTTGGAGCATTTATTGGTGGATTAATGGCTGAATATAGCCTTGAACTTCCCTTCATAGCTGGAGCCTTGTCATGCTTCATAGCTTCATTCTTCGCCTTAACTCTTACCCGTGGTAGAGGGGAGGTGGTTGAGGTTGAGAGGAGGAGTTATGGGGAGGTCTTAATGAGGGGTGTAAATATACTTTTCAAGTGTAGATCTCTAATCCTATTGACTGTAAGCTCCTTCATAGTAAGTCTTTGTAGACCGAGCTTCATTCTAACATGGGCTCCATATATGAGGGATTTGGGTGCTGATAGATGGCTATTAGGCTTGACAGGATCTATATTGATGGCTGCGCTTGGGCTTGGCAATTTCATAGGGGGAAGAATGGCAAGGATTCTCGGCTTCAAGAAAACTGTAATTACATCTATCATGCTGATTTCACTCTCCTATTTGTCTATGACAATTGCCCCTAATCAGTACGCCTTCATACTTGCAAGTATGCTTTTCGAAGTTGGATTAGGAATTCTAAATCCAACTCTTAATACATGGATAAATAATTATATTCCAAGTGAAGAGAGGGCAACTGTAATAAGTCTTAGAAGAACATTAACTCTACCTTTCAATGCCTTGGGGATGGCTGCCATGGGTGTGTTAAGTGACTTGGCTTCACCGAGACTGGCATACACCTTCAGCTCCATAGCTGTCCTAATAGCAATTCCAATCTATATGAAGATGGGGGATGAAGAGACTAGTCAACATTGCCTGGGTGAAGCTGACAAAACTAGACAATAATAAGGTTTAAGTTTTACTTTAGAGGAGCTTTAACAGGGGATAAGCCATTCCATGTCCCTGGCTTAAAAAGGAGGATGACAAATATTATTGCACAGCAACAACACCGCCAACAGAGGTCGATGTTAAAAAGGAGATCTGTAAGTTTCCAGCGTCAGCGATAGATCCCACTAGGCCGCACTCTGAGTGTAGGAGATGGAGGCCGCCCTAACAATCAGTGTCACATAATTGCTTTAAGCTAAGGTACACAGATCAAAGTCACACACTAACACTTTCTAGATCAGGCTCCATTCATTATTAAAGGGTTACCACAAATGAGGACGTGTTCCTGAAGGCTACAATCTTCAGGAGTAATGTGTCCCATGGGTTGGATAGATTAGAGACCATAAAGTCTATGAAGGTCTATCAAACCTGGATCCCTTATTCTCCATAGAACTCTTCTATAAATTTTACTGCGACTTCATGTACATATCTAGCTTTGTTTAATGCTTCTCTTGCCTCTTTTTCACCGAAGATTTGACTTGGAGTTTTTCCTAGAATTTCTATTCCATACATGCTTGGAGCTCTTTTTTGGGCTAGGTCTCTAGATATTTCGGCTAATTCTTCTATTTCTCTTCTAAACCATTCTGGAAATTTTCTTTCATTTGCCTTTAAAATGTCTCCTACGTCATGTACCTTTGGATATTCTATGGCTACTGTTCTTAGGCATGCCTTCAAGGTTAGCTCTACGCTTTCTTGAGAATATCTTACAACTTCTGGATGGTCTCCTCTTTTAAGTGCTGATTCAGCATCGATTAATCTAGATTTAGCTCTTCTCAAGTAATCTTTAACCATTAAATCTAGCTTCATAATTCAATTATTTCCCCCTTCTTTATGTTTGATTTTAAATCCCAGTACCAGCTTCCATCTGGTAGTATTATTCTCTTAGCTCCCATATTCTTCAGCTTCTCTTTTAACTTTTCTAATTTATTTTTCATAAAGTTGTCTCTGTCAAATATTATTATTGCCTCCTCTGTCATGTCTAGATAAAATGGATGATTTATGGATGCTTCTTCTCTAGTTAGGATTATTGGGTCTAGTAGTGGGTATAGCTTCTTTTCTTTCCAAAGCTTTAGTCTAATCTCTTCATCTCCACTAACAGCTTTTCTAAATATTTTTAACCTATCTGAGTATTCTTCTGGTAGATTTTCCATGATGAGCAGTAAATCTATATCGCTTATCTCTTTCATTCTTCCACTAGCTAGGGAGCCGAAAATAACTATTGAAACAATATTACTCCAAAAATTCTCAAATAATCTGACAACAACATGCTCGATTAAGGGCAGATAGTTTTTCTGAGATATTTTATGTCTCCATTTCCATCCAGCTTCTTCCAGCAATTTTATTAGTGGATGTATAGCTCTATATCTGCCACGGGCAGCTCTATCTAAAAAACCCTTCATGTATAGTCTGTGGAGAATTAAATTTACATTAACCTTTCTAAACATGTTTTTTACGTCTTTAACTTCAAACTCTTCAAGTCCAAATCTAAATATAATTTCACTATAGAACTTGTATAATGAATGTTTCATATTTGATATTATTTCAAAATTTGATATTTTAAATTATCGATGAGCAGTTGTGATGGCACTTGACATAATATTATGTATCTGGTATGTTTTATGTTTACTTCTTTAGGTGTAGTTGATGGTTATTTGCTATTTATTATAACTCTAGGTAAAGTGGAAATGAAAAAGAATTAGGGAAATTTCCACTTTGACAATAATCAAATTTATTTTTTGCATTTTCATCTATGATTTTGAGGTGAATTTAATGGAGGTTTTAAAGGTTGTTAAGAGGGATGGTAGAGAGGAGCCCTTTATTAGAGAGAAGCTTGTTACATCTCTAGTTAAGGCTGGTGTTGAAGTTAATGTTGCTAGGGAAATAGCTCAAAGACTGGAAGAAAGAGCTAGAGAGAGGCAAGCTATTACTACTAGAGAGTTAAGGGAGATGGTTTTAGAGGAGTTAAGAAAGTCTAATCCAACGGCGCTTGAAAACTGGCTTCTTTATGATAGAACTGTTAAAAAGAGAAGGTAGATTAACGTCTAGACTTTCTCTTTGTAAGCTTTATTTGCTGAATATAATTGTTCTTTCATGGATGTACAGTACTTAAAGTGATTATGGATGGTTATTAACTTTCACTTCAACTTTTATTTTCTCTGGTTAATTGAGATTATATTCCCTTTAATTTTAATCTTTATATTATAACTCCTCAACTCTTCTTAAGTATTTATTAGTACTTGAAAATATTTAAGTAGCTAATTTTCCATTAGCTCTTGAGATGTTCTCTATGGGTAGAAGAGATTTTAAGGTTAAGCTTTTCCTTTTGGCTAAGAAGTTGGCTGGTATGCCTAAGGATGCTGAGTATGCTATTGTCGTGTATGAGGATGGATATGTATCTCCAATAATTAGTCAAGGATACTTTGCTGGTACAGTTATTCCATTTAAGCATGTGGATCATGGATTTGCAGTTGCAGTTTTGCATACCCATCCAGTTCCACGTACAGCACCATCCATAGTAGACTTAAACTTACTATTTAACATGTCATTGCATAATACTCCAGTTTATTTAGGCATTATTTATAGGGGTGAAGGTGAAGTTACATTAACTTTATATGTTGCCAATAAACCTGTTAATCCTGTTGAGGCTAGAGCAGTGTTAAGTGAATCTTATGTTTATGAGGTTTTAAATGTTAGAGGAGGCTTTAGAGAGGCTTTATCTGATAAGCAAATTTATGAGCAGCATAAATTGCTTCGAAGATTAAATATTTCAGTTGAAAGATATAGGTTTAAGTTCTAATGGTAATCTATCTAATATACTCTATATTGTGCTTTTATTCGTCTTAACTTTCTATTTGTCTTCTTTTTTGCATATTCTAGGCTATTCCACCATGGCTTAAAATTATTCTTCTTATTGTAGGTTAAAATGTAGTATAGCCATATTGGGGTTATTCTTCCATCTGATGGAGCTGTTGTAAAATAGGCGTATTTATCTGTTGGAGGCTTCGGCCTCTTCCACCCCTTATATTCCCCTCTTCTTACAATATGCCAGTAATGTAGGCGTGAGCTACATCCGAAGTGGCAAAAAACTTTACATTTCATTTCTGTTGCGCCTAAATCGTAGGGGTGGCTTATTGTGTTTTTCCAGCCTCCATGTAAAATTAAGTATTTTTCTCCCCTCTTTTTAATTCCATAGTATTTGTGGATTGGTGAACGTGCACTTTTTGGATGTATTTTTTCTTCTAATTCTTCAGGTAACTCTATTATGCTTAGTTTCCTTCTTGCATATGGATGTCGACTGTAGGGATGTCTTCTTTCTCGTGGTGGTGGACCATTTTTAATGGGTATTGGTGTGAAGTGATATCCATGTTTTTCTATATCTCCTATTGGTATGGGTATGTATGGATATCCTAGTCTGAATAGGCCGTTACTTTCATTTGTTCCGTTTTCCCACTGGTCTCCTTTCTCATTTACAGTTCCATTATAGACGTCGAAGCATGCTCCTCTTCCATATCTTGAGTGGCCAGAATATATTATATGTACACCCTTTTTTTCAAGGGCTTTCCTATAGTCTTTTTTACTGGTTATAGTTATGATTATAAATTCTACTTTTTGCTTTTCACTTCTATATTTTGCTATTTTTTCAATGCTTTCAAGGTCTTCGAAGTCTTTAATTGTCTCTGATTTTTTCTCTATTTTGAATCCCTTATCTGCAAGTTTTTCCTTTAAGTATTCTAGTGATGGTTTATAGTATGGTAACCAATATCTCCTTATAATGTTCTCTAATTTTGTTCCAAAATATTCTTTCTTGAGCATCTCTCTTTTTTCTAATAAATCCTTTTCATGAGCATCTAGTCCAAATGCAATTATTATGTATCTCTTCTCATAGTCAATTTTAATGTCTGGAACTTTATACTCCTTCTTATTCAAACTCTACACCTTTACTTTAGCTTTAATTAGAATTGCTCATAGAGTGCTGTCCACTTCCTGGTGGATTTAAATTTCTCTATTTCCTTTTCCTTTTCTTCATCTGATAATTCAAGAAACATTATCGAGTTGAAGTATTTCTCCTCTTCATTTTCCTCCATTGCTAGTAGACTGCGTAGCATTAAGTATGCTTCATCACATACTCTTCTTGGTTGTGGTTTTTCTTCTTCTCCTGGCAGAGTTATTGGTGGTGGTAGAGGCCTCTTATCCTCTAGCATTTCCTCTAGTATTTTAGCGATTTTAATTCGATTTTCAACTTGAATGTCCACTATTGTCTTCATATCCCAAACATATTTTTCAGCATTTTCACTATTCAAACTCTCTAGTAGTGGTGTTAGTGCTAGGTTTTCAATTCCAAGGATTAATGCTTCTGCCTTATTTGCGTCATCCTCATCTTCTGAGTGATGTATTTCAACTATCCTTCTCAGCGTCCTATATGACTCATCAACTATTGATTTTGCTATTTCTTCAACTTCCTCCTCCTCATCAACGTCAAGTTCCCTCAATATGAAGAGCAGATCTTTTATATACACTAGATGCTTTTCTTTCCTCTTAATTAAAGAGTACTCATAGATGTTACCGTCTGGTGCTTTAAGTGTAACCCTATTATTTTCATCTTCAAGCTTAAATTTAACTTGAATATTTTCAGTAGATATAATGATTGACTTGTCTTCCTCATTCTTCACTATCTCTGCATTAGCAATATCCTTGATTCTAAGGCATTTCTCAAGATGATTTAACAATCTTTTCTCATCTTCTCCAGGTATGTTTTCCCAGCAAAATAATGGTACTTCAACCATAAACACACCAACACTAAATCCTAAAATAAAATGACCTTAAAATGTTTGCTTTAAATTTCACTGTCCTTAAATTACATTTTTACGTAATATCTGGTAATTTTTAGTTTTGAAAGAATTTTATATGTATCAAAAATAGAAAACAAGTGATATGTTATGGGTTTTGAAAGAGGAATATCAAAGAGTAAATTGATGTTGTCAATATTTCCTTTTATTCTGCTTCTCTACATTACCTTTGTCTTCCAGTAATGCAGCTATAGGAGAGAAGGCTTCGAGAAATGTTTTGGGTGATGTCTTCATAATGGGAGGTAACACTTTAAGTTTTCAATTATTAATGCTTTCTCAACTGCTTGGTGTGATAGGAATACAGTATAATTGTAATATTTATGCTCAAGTAATTTCTCTGAAACTTCTAGATATCTAGATCTTTCCTCGATTCCTCCCACAATTCCTCAGCTTCACGTCTAATAAACATATATAATCACACTCATTACCACTAACTATAATTCAATAGCCAGCCTATTTAACTTTACATTGAATGGTTTAAAATCAATATTATACTATTCTTGGATTAACCATCATCTTTACTATTTAGTGAGCTTAAAATTCCATGATATTAAGGTTAATATTGCTGGAGTTTGAGGGTGTAGAGGCAGTTTTTAATTTAAGTAACATTTAAATGTAAAAAGGAATATTAAGTAATATTTGGTAGTGTTTATGGAGAAACTATATCGGATAAAGGAAGCATCGGAAATATTGGGAGTACATCCAAAAACGATACAGAGATGGGCGAGGGAAGGGAAGATTAGATGTGTTAGGACAGTAGGAGGTATTAGGAGGATTCCAGAGTCTGAAATAAGGAGATTGCTTGGAGAAGAGGCTAAAAGAGTGGATGAAGTTAGAGAAGTAAGAGCTATATTGTATGCGAGAGTTAGCTCCTATGACCAAGAACAACATGGAGATTTAGACAGACAGCTTGAACTACTCAGAAAATATGCTCAAAAGAAAGGATACAAAGTTGTTAAAGAGATAAAGGATAGAGCTTCTGGGTTAAAGGAATATAGGAAAGGTATTAAGAGAATTTTTGAGTTAGCTGAGAAAGGATTAATTGATAAGGTGATAGTCACTTATCCAGACAGATTAGCGAGGTTTGGTCTTAAGTATATTGAGAGACATCTTAACTATTGTGGTGTTACAATAGAGTACATTAAACCGAAAGAGCATAAAGAGCCAAAAGAAGAGCTTATAGAGGATTTGATAAGCATTATTACGTCTTTTGCAGGAAAGTTGTATGGTATGAGAAGTCATAAAGTCAAGAAGCTTAAAGAAGCTGTTGAGAAGGAGTTAAGAGAAAATGGAAGTGGTTAAAGCTGTCAAGTTCAAATATCAAGGAGATTTTAGTGAGTTGTTTAAAGATTTCAAGGAGATAGTGGAGTTCTGTATTGACAAAGCATTAGAGCTTAATATCACATCTTATGCTAGGTTAAGAAAAGCAATATACAAGGAATGGAAACAAAGATGGTATCCAAAGTATCACACTCATTACTGTCATTCAGCTTGTAAAATTACTACATCGATTTTGAAGAACTTTAGAAAAAGGAAGAAGAAAGGTCTAACTGACAAAGACAAGCCAGAGGTTAGAAGAGATTTCGTAAAACTCGAAGAGATGTTGTTTAGGTTTGAAGGGGACAAAGTTAGAATCGTCACTTCTCCGAGAAATTATGTAACAATTAGCTTGGTCATCGGCGAATACCAACGAAGGTTCATAGAGATATGGGAGAAAGGAGAACTCGACGTTGGGGAGATAATTATCAAACGAGATTACGTAATTGTGCCATTTAAAAAAGATGTTGAAAATAAAGATGCCAAAATAGTGATGACGATAGACATCAACGAGAAAAACGTTACCTACTCGATATTTGAGAATGGAGAAGTTATAAAGACGATAAAGCTGGATATTTATAAGGTAAAGAGAATACACGACGAACATTCAAAGAAGAGAAGTAAAATCCAGAAAAAACTCGCTAAGAAACCTTTTAAGATGAGAAAAATCCTAAGAAAGTACTCTGGGAGGGAGAAAAGAAGAATTGAAGATTTTCTACATAAAGTTTCAGCTATAGTCGTTTCCGAAGCTCTAAAATATAACGCTAAAATCGTAATAGAGAACTTAAAGTACATACGAAACTTTGTGAACAAAAAGAACAAGAATTTGAGGAGAAGGCTGAATAGGTGGAACTTCAGAAAACTCCAGTTCTTTATAGAGTATAAGGCTAAATGGAATAGTCTAAGCTGTGATTACGTCAATCCTCGCAATACTTCAAGCCTCTGCCCGATATGTGGGTCAAAATTATACTCGAATGGGCAGAGGTTGATGAAATGTGATAAATGTGAAATTACGTTTGATAGAGATGTCGTTGCCACTCTGAATTTATTCAAGTCAGGATGTGGGGAGTTCCGTTCCCCCCGAACGCTCCCTGATGAAGTCTGGCTCGTAAAGCCAGATGGAACGGGAGAACTCCTCAAGGTAGTTGAAAATGGTTAAAAATTACTTAAACAACCTTGAGGAGAGAACGGTTAAGTTATTACTGGTATATTTGCTTTTCTAAGTAGGTTTCTGAATAGTGTAATGTTGATTTTTGCTATGATGCATGCCCTTCTAATATCTCCTGTTTCTATGTAGTATTTTAGTGCTGCTTTTATTCTTGGAGGCTGCTTTTCAATGAAATTCCAATCAGCATATTTACGCCTAATCTCTCTTGCCTCCTCATCCTCCTCAATGAAACTCTTAATAACTCTATCTTCATTCATAATCTAATCCTCAACATATAGTAATGTAAACAAAAATATAATCTTAATTCACCATGGAGTTTTCATATCTATTTAAACTATCTAGTTAAAAGATTGAAATAATTGACAATGGAAGTAAAGCCTAGCATTCAATGAATAAGGGTTTTTAACCATATTTACACCAGCATTTATCTTTAAGTTTCTAGGAATCTTTGATGACGTTATATGTTATGTATATTATTGAGAGAAAATGTTTCAAGTTATTTAACTCCTCAAACTCTGTTCTTCTACATTTTCTCTTTTAAGTTGATATGGAAGGTTTAACTTAATAAATACTACTATTATATGGGTTACTTGACATCTTGGTTTAAGTGATTTTTGAAGCTACTTCTTCTAGGAATATTTTTGCTCCATTTGTTTTAGGGAAGTCTAGGAATCTTATTATAAACACTTCCACTCCTAGTTTAATGTACTCTTTAATTTTACTAGCAACTTTTTCTGGATCTCCAATAATATAGTTTTCTTCAAAGCCTTTCTTTATGAAGGGATTTTTCTCAGCTATTTTTAATGCTTCAATTTTATTTTTGCCTATAGCAATCATTGTTGATAATGTTTTAACTATTTCATCAAAGTTTCTATTAACTTTTTCACAATGTCTTTTTAATACTTCAAGTTTATGTTTATAGGTTTTAGGTGAAGCGTTAGGTATATTCCACCAATCAGCATGTTTAGCTACAACTTTTAAGGTTAGTTTTTCTCCTCCACCTCCAATCATTATTGGTGGAGTTGGTTTAGGTTTAGGTTCACATATTGCATCAACAACTTTATAGTATTTACCGTGAAATGTTGCTCTTCCATCAATCCACATCATCTTAATAATTTGAACTGCCTCTTCAAGTTGCTTAATTCTAATCGGTGCAGATGGAAATTCATAGCCATAGGCAATATATTCATCCTTCTTCCATCCAGCACCAATACCCAAAATAAATCTTCCATTTGATAAGAGTTGAATTGTAGCTCCCATCTTGGCTAATAGGGCTGGATTCCTATAATTGTTGCATAGAACAATGTTTCCCCATTTAAGCTTATGATAAATAGCTGAGAAGTAAGCTAATGCTGAAAAGCCTTCTAGAGTTGGAGTTCTTCTATCAACAAAGTCGGCCCAAGGAATAAAGTGGTCGCAAATCCAAGCAGAATCAAAGTAATCTTCAAATTCAGTTAGGAAGCTATGAATTTGATTCACAAATTCTCTGGCACTGCTACTGTCAATAGGGAAGCTAGGGACTCTTAGTCCAAAGCTAACATTCACGTTTAAGTCACCTATAGATAATATGGTTTTCGACTCTTATGATTTTAATGTATTTCTTTTTGATAGTTTATGTTTAAATTCCTAGAGTTACTTAGAACTCTCTTCTTTAAATTTCTAAGAGCTCTAAATTTTAGGCTGTTTATTAAAAAGTGTATGAGCTTTAGTTATTCGCTTTAAATGTTGTTTATGGTGTTTATTAGTTCATAGAACCTACTTATCTTTATGAAGTGTGTTTTTATTGCTGCTATTATTATTGGCTGGTTGTCTCCATTTTTCAGCTTTGTTATTAACTGCTTATCAATTGTTATCTTATACTTTCTTTCAACTTGCTTTACAATTGCTATTTCTAATGCTTTTATGGCGCCTGCTACACCAAAAAAGCTGTATATGGCTTCATAGGTTTCAATTGGATTTTCAATTATACCTTCAACTAGCTTTTTACCCATTTTCTTTGTAACATGGAAATCTAAAACTTTTAGAAGTGTCTCTGCAATTGTATCTGAAAACATTTCGTCAAGGAATTCATGTAAAACTCGTCTCTTAGATTTCTCGCTTATTTGTAATGTTTTTCTAGAAGCATCAATCACATTGCATGTTCTTTCAACCATAATTTTTCAACACTTGAAACAATATAGGCACTTCCATATTTAAGTATATCGATTATCCGATATTCGAAAAAACGTAGAATATGTATTTAAGGGTCATTGCGCATCTCCGTATTACGGCTAAATAATACATCAATGTGGAGATAATGTAATGGAAGTTAAAATAAAGTCAATAGTTATTTTCAAGATTATATTAAAGTTACATGACATGGAAAATCAAGGTTTAAAGCCTAATATTTCAGAATTTCTAAGATATACTAAGTTTAGACCTGAAACCTTCTATAAGCATAAAGCAGTATTAATAACCCTTAAATTAATAGAGGAGGAAAAGTCAAGTCAATTCCCCTTCCATATACGTCTAAAATTAACTGAAAAGGGAAGAAGAATAGCCAAAGCATTAAAGGAAATAGAAGAAATAATATTCTAGTATTCCTCATACTATAATTAAATCATAATGTTATACTGTAGATGAATGGATAAATGAGCCACCATTTTCTTTCAATTCATTAAAGCGATAATAATCATACAATTTGTGATTAAATGAAAGTAATGATTAGCGACAAAATTTAAGCTATTTCTCCAGTAAAACTTATGATTTGTTTAACGTTAAACTTATATTATAAAGGTTAAACTCTATCTATGGTGTATTTATTATGGATAGGTATAGGGTTAAGGTTCATAGGAAGGGTTTAATTGTTATTCCAGCTGAGATTAGAAGGAGACTCGGTATATGTGAGGGTTCATATTTAGAGCTTATTGTTGAGGATGATGAGATAAAGTTAATTGTCCCTAAAAGCCTTAAAGATGCATTTGGTGTTAATGGAGGAAAGGCGTTAGATGTTGTAAAGCTCATTCATGCATCCAGGAGGATGGAGATTGGAAAAGAAATACGTTCTTGACGCTGGAATACCAGCATTATACTTTGCTGGACATAGAGAAGCCAAAAAGTATATTGATGATATCTACATGGGTAAAGCAGAAGCATACATGTGTGAAGTAAATTTAGCTGAATTCCTATACAATTATGCCAAAGTTTTCGGATGGGACTCAGCAACAGTTAAACATAGCCTAATTAGAAGTAGCCCAATAAAAATTGTAAGTTCAAATGAAAACTTAACCCTTAAGGCCGCCAAACTCAAACTAAAACATTACGACTTCCTATCACTGGCAGACTCCTACCTAATTGCACTGGCAAACCAACTAAAAGCAACAATAATAACAACAGATAAAGACATAGAAGACGTCAAGGAAGCGCCAACAATACTATTAACATTCTAACCAATCAGTCAGATAACAAAATAAACAAATTAACTCTTCCAAACAGATTAGCAACCATCCATATACATGTTCAATACTTCTCCTATAAGCTAGAATTTTAGATGGAGATATCCTTAGATTTAATTTTAACTTAATAACATTGTGAGCTGTATTCAAATTTCTAGGTAAGCTTTAACATAGCTTTTCCACCTCTACTTTAGTGAGGTTTAATGTAATATTTCAGAATGAAATATGGATAGTTTCCAACCCTGAAATATGTGGTGAAAGCCCATTGTGAGGGGTACAAGGGTATCAGTTGAGATTATAGTTTGTATGTTAAAATGGCTATACTCTAAAGGAAATGCGTGAAGAATACTCCCTCTCTATCACTCAAAGCCATAGAGATAATTCAAAAAGCGTTAAAGAGAGGAAGCCATTCCTTGTTGAAATCAAAGTCTTCACAACCCTATAAGTGTACCCATAAGCAACACCAGCCTCTCTAGAAAGACCAAGAATACTCCAATTATAATCAGGATGAATTAAAAGCACCCTTATGATTCTAGAAGCCTTAGGAGAAAAAACATTTTGAACAACCAATCAACCCACCAACAAATAATTATCCCTTTTAGGAATAGTATATATAGTTGAGGGATAATTATCTATAAACCCAATCCTTAGATTAATACTTCCATTACCTAAATTCCGATATTACAGCTACTACCGCTATTCCTGGATCCATTTCACAAATTGTCTTTAGCTTCTCTGATGCTTCTCTGCATATTATGAGTGCCTTCGGCCTTACCTTTCTGACTTCAGCGAATATTTTCCTATAAACTATCACCTGCCCAATAGCCATATAACTCAACTCACCCCCAACCTCAATCACATACTAATTACAGTTCCTTTCATAAGCCACAACACCAACGACTTCATAAACTTCCTTAAAGACCTAGACATATAGAATTAAAACATGAGTCAATGTTTACCTTGACACTACTTCTTTCGATAAATGCTTTAACCACGCTAAAAGACATACTTTGACTTTTATATGGGCCTAAATAATGGGAGGAAACTGGTTAAGAGTATAAATTTCTCAACGAATCAAATTGTATTTAAATTTGACTAAATGGCTATAGTCTTCATCTAAAGGTAAATGCTAAATTAACTTTGAATTAAGATGTATATGAAATTATGCAGCAAACATCCTTAACTGAAATCCGAAGACATCTAAATGGTGTATATGAGAGATTGAAGGAACGGTATATAGACACATCAGTGCTTGGACCAGTTAGAGCATATGAAGCAAAAAGCCTATTTGACAAAGAATTGTGGACTCTATTCTGTGCTACAGTAAATTTTCAAATGCCTGTAACTTCAACGCTAATACCCATGCTAAAAGGCTTAATATCTGAAATAGAAAGCAGAGGACTAAAGTTTATAGATCTAGTTAGTGATGAAAATTTGGCAAAAGACATACTTTCGTCTTTTAAATGGCTAAATAGAAACAAAACTGGCTTTAAACACAGATTCTTGAAGATAAGTCATCTTCAATGCCTATTCAACTCTTTAATGAATATGATATCTAACTGGAAGTCGCTTAGAAACTTAACTAAAACAATATATGATAAATCTCTTAGTGGAAAATCTTTAGAGCCAATTGAATTTACAATTAAAAACTTAGCTAAAATGTTGAGAAGTGGAGAATGCCCAAACTACTGTAATACTCCATATTTTAAGGAAAGACGCTCGTGCATATACTTTTCAAGAGTGATACCGGATCCAGAAAGAAATTCGTCTATGAAAAGGCTATGTCTATTCTTTAGATGGATGGTTAGACCATACCCTGATCTAGGCTTATGGACGTTCATAGATAAAGCAAACCTATTAACATCAGTGGACATTGGAGTTATAAGAACAGTGAACCGAGTATTCAAAACAGATGTGAAGTCTCCATCATGGACTACAACTCTAAAAATAACAAGGATTTTTAGGCAGATAGATGAAAGTGATCCAACAAAATACGACTATGTATTTTCAAGGCCAGCCATAATGAAATACTGCACCAAAGATTACATAAAAGCAAAATGCTACTGCTGTCCACTAAATGAAATATGCAAATCAGCCCAAAAACCCAAGATAGTAAAAGCAAAACCATTACGTTCCCCAGTAGAGCAACAAATGCTACAAAGCTTTCTCCAATATGTTGATAGAAAGATGAATATCAAGTTTGATAAAATAGTCACAGAATACCCAATAAACAATTTCAGCATAGATGCAGTCTGCCATCAAACAAACTGTAAATGGTGGATCATAGAGGTTGAAAGTGGAAAGCTCAAGTATGAAGGAATAGGACAAGCAATCTTCTATAGAAGAATGTTTAGAAAAATCATGAAGACAAATCCAAAAGTAATCATAGTCTGCCAAAACGCATCTCAAGAATACAAAGAAGCATGCGAAATAGATCTAGAAATTAAAGTAATAACTCTCAATGAAATTAAAATTTAAAATATTTAACATTTCAACTTTACTTTAATAATATATTGCAAAAGATTACCTGGAGATTAAATTGTCTAGCTGTGTTAAGCCTGTTAGGTTGATGATTAAAGAGGCTGGTGAAGATCTAAGTGAAACTGCATCCTACCGTGAAATTATAAGATACATTTTCATGAGAAGCATGGAGACGTTAATGAGGATGCCAATAGGTGTCAGATAATTATCTGCATTCTCAATAGATCCTCTAGAGTGCATTATATGTTGTGTATTGTATACTAATCTTATTTACTCACAACTATTGATTTATATAGCTATAAATTTCTTCTGCCTTAAAGATAGGCTTTATAGTATTTAGTGATCCTAAAACTCTTGTTCTAGTTTATTTAAAGTTTTAAGAAGTTATTGGGAAGCTAATGGATTTGTTGTTTATAGCTTTAGTTTTGTTGTTTTTGTTAGTGTCAACATGTTGAGTAGCTCATTAAATGTATAAGCCTCGTTTTTCCTTATATCCAACTCATATTTGAATAGTTTAATGTTGTTTTCGGATTTGGCTATTTTTCGTGGAAAGTCCTTTGCGATTAGACAAGCTCCGATACATTCTGATCCAAATTCTACTCTATATTTCTCAAGTTGTTTTAGATCTCTTTGGGAGGCCTTACCGCTTTTAACTTCTATTATTATGAGTTTTGCTTTGCCAATTGGTGTTCGCTCCTTAATTAGAATATCTACATGTCCCTCAGGTAAAGCCTTCTCGCCTAGTACTTCTAAGCTTCTTGGTTGAATTTCTGAAATTTCCATAAGTTCTAGAAACTTTGCCAGATTACTTTCTTGACTCAAATATTTTCTTATCAAAACCTGCAAAATCATTTCTCTAAGCGGATAGATATCAATCATATTCACTCTACTTCTATCCAAAGTAAACCTCGGCGTAAAAACACCATACCTCCCTAAATCAACTCTCCTAAATGAATAATCCTCAACAAGCTCACCTAGCTGAGATGCACATTGAAGAGTGGTCTGATCAGCCTGAAAATGAGTCTTAGCATAACCACCACGCAACAATAAATTTTCAGCAACATAAGCAAACTCAACACGAATCAAAGACTCCCTAAACCAACGAATAGGTTCAAGTAACAAACGAAAGGGAAAATAATAAATCCTCTTAGACCTAAACTCAAGCGGCCTCCATGGAGGGGCTTCTCTAGCTCTTAAAACAGCGACTTTATCCTTAACCCTATAGAGATTGTGAATATTAGCAGCATAAAGAAAAGAAATAAAATCCCCAATATCAATATCACAAAAAGCCCAAACACCATTCACACTATTAGGAAAACCTGCCATACCAAAATTCATACACAAATTCAAGTTCTCCCTATTAGAAACAGCAATCAAAAAATAATTGACCAAAATCACACCCTCCATAAATATCTTAATACTACACGCTTAATATTTTAAACTACATAAAAAATTACATTGAATTTTCCTTATTAAAGAAATACTAAGTTAAATATCAAAATAATTGCTTTTAAGAGCTACACTTTAAAACCGCTGGTAAATTCCTTCAATTTGTCTGCACCTTTATTATTTAGAATTACTTTCCAACAACTTATTCTGATTACATTTTATGACATCTTATCAAAACCCTATTTAACAATAATAGATACTTCATCCTATGAAACATGAATCAATTCCGACTTCAAAAACACTTTACCTCCATATCCTCCACTATCCACTAATTAACAATAAGACGATTAATCATCAAAGTATCTGATTCGACAATTAAGAAATCTTCTAAAAAATAAGACAATCTTAAATAAACCTAACAATATTTATCATCTAATCAACTTGATATATGCTCTACTCTTAATTTCCTTAGGTGGAATTTCATCAGCTACAACATGAATTTCCTAACGAACCAAACTACTCTCACCAATCACCCTCACCCAGAGTATCTCAATTTTCTCATCACTAAGCCCCTTTTCTCTAAAATAATCATAAAACTCATCCTCATACACCCAATCCCTACCAAAATATCCAAAAACTTCCCTCACAAGCCTCCACAACTCACCAAGCTCCATAGAATTTAACACCCCAACTACTTTATACATTCTATAAATTAATGACATAAAACCTATCTAAATCCTCCATAAGGTCAATCATTAAATTGACACTACTCCATAAACAAATATACATCGCATTTTCCCTCATTTTTAAAATAGAGGTTAACATGATTTTATTATAAGGTATCAGCAAGAATCCACTATTATCTAATTAGCTTGATAAAAGCTTTTCTTATAATCTTCTTAGGTGGTAACCCATCTGCCACAACATGAAAGCTTAGTCTAACTAAACCACTTTTCCCAATAACCCTTACCCACAAAATCTTTATCTCCTCATCCTCGAATCCTCTCTTTCTAAAGTAATCAAAAAACTCGTCTTTATACACTTCGTCTCTGCCAAAATGATTAAATAATTCCCTTACAAGTTTTTTTAATTCCTTCAAACTCACCGGCTTAATCTTTTTACTCAAATACATCCCCTCATATTTTGATATTGAAATTCTATTTAAATTCATTTTACATACATTTCTTGAAAATTTCTTTAAATTTTCTAATTCTCCATTCCTTCGGCATTCTTCTAGGTATCATATCTTTTTGCTTCTTAGCTTCTATTATCTCTTCATCACTCAAACTTCTACCCCTAAACTTAAGATAAATCTCATACTGCCTCCTAAGCCGTTCTTCCTTCCAAGTCCCAGGCAAAACACCATACTCCTTAACCATAATATCAATAGCCTCAGACCTATCCATATAAGCACGCCACAACACTGTGAATCGCCCATCTTTACTTAATTGAATTCTCTCTGGATATATTTCCACAAACCTTTTTTTAACCTGTTTTTCATGTAATATGTTCAGAAGAGCAACCTCTTCATCTATTAGATTCGGGTGATTTCCTTCAACAACCTCTAATATATCACTCGCCAAATCTTCATCTTCAATTCTATCCATTATTTTTCCTAAAGCCATCCTCCTTTTCGATCCAAGTATTTCTTTTAATATTTCTTTTTGCTCCTCTGTAAGTTGGTCGGTGACGTCTATTCCTCTAGCCCATGAAATTCTCATCAAAACCCTACGCCTCTTAACTCTTAGACTAGTGGTGCCCTCCTCGGTTAGAGTTGCTTGGAAATGGTATTTCCTAAGCTTCGGGTCAGTATAGACTCGCGGATCAAGTGAGGGATTAGTAATCGTCTTCGGTCCAAAGGGTACTCCAGCTCTGCGTAGAATTCTAGTTGTAGTTGCATCGAGATAGGTTACATAAACATTCTTATTTTCATCGTATTTCGGCGGCCTAGAAAATGTGACTCCAAGCTTTTTAAGTAAGCTTCTAAAGTAATAGTGGAGCATTGGATCCTTGTTTACATAGCTTGCTTTATACTGTCTCCCACTAGTTCGAAGTGAAATTGCCCCTTCATTTAACATATGAGTTTTCAACTTAACAATTATAGGCGACTTCAAGTTTACTGGAAATCTTCTCATAAAAACTTTATATTTTTCAAGTTGATCTGGAGTTAAACCCCATCCTGCACATAAGTCTAAGAGAGTTTTAACTTTTAATTTAACAATTTTTCTTTTTCCAAAGGGAAGATACTCAATTTCACAAACTTCTTTAAGGCATCTCTTAAGATTGTCAACATTTATTTCTATCCATGCATTTAGTGGTTCATCATACCAGTGATAGAGAAACTTATCCGTCTCATCCATTAAAGCCTTAAGCTTCTCTCTAAACTTCTCCTCCAACATTTTCCTCAAATCTTTAGAGCCAAGCAGCTCACCCTTCTCGAGAAATATTTTTTCAAGTAGTTCAAGCTCCCTAAGCCTCCTCCTCTTAGCCATCAAAGACGCTTTATACTGACCCAAAACCTCCACCAATCAACTCTACACTACCATCCTCATCAACAAAAACAGCCCTAAACAAATCCCCTCTACCAACCACACCCCTCAAATGTCTAGGCGGAATCTGCCAACAACCAGTCCCAGCCAAACCATTATCATAATCTATGAAGGCTCGATGTAAATGCCCTATGACAAGCCAATCAACACCCCTAAAAACCCTATAGTCAAGCATTAACCTCTTAACAACCTCTAGTTTCTCTCTTGGATTCTCAATTAATTTATGGCCATGAAAAGCCAATAGAACACTATCGTCAGGCAACTTAACCAAAAGCTCATCTTTAGCCATCCTATAAAACCTATAAAAATCAAGTAGAAGCATACTCCTCAAATCTCCATTACCATACTCCTCTTCTCTTCCAGTATAGATTAATGAGGGCGGCTTATCTTGAAAAGCAAGCTCATCTAAAGCCACTAGAAAACTATTCAAGCCACCATCACAACACCCACCAACCAAATGAACTGTACAGCCAACCTCACGAATACTATTAAAGAATAATCGTATAGGCTGAATTGAAGGTCTACCAAATCTAAAATCAAAGACATCACCAAGCAAAACAAGGTGATCCAGCCTCCAATCACGCAGAAACCTAAGAAATTCCTCAAACCTAGACTCAACACTCCAAATATGAAGATCAGAAACAATAACAGCACGCTCACCCTCACCAACAATTAAATCATACAACTCACCCTCAACCATAGAGCCACCATCAGCCAAACACTCCAACTGAGCCAAGTTATGCCTAACCCTCAACCCCAAATCCTCAAGCAACCCCCTACCACCAACACCACCACAACCAGAACAACCACACCTCAAATACCGCCTAGAAACATCAACCACCCCACCATGCAAATACAGTTTAAATTGCTTAGCATCCAAATAATAACTTAAGCCAGCAACACTAAGCCTCTCAACACCCCTAAAAACATCACAAACAAACCTAAAGGAATCAGGACGCAAACCACCAATAACAAGTAAATCATCAACCCTACCATTAAGCTCATCAGCATACCTATAAAGAACATTACGGGCATAAACATCAAACCTAAAACACTGCAAATACTCAGAAGCATGCAAAGCAAAATTCCTAAAACCCATACGCTCTAAAACATCCAAACAAAACTTAATCTGACTAGGCATGTTACCCTTAATTAAAGCGACAACAGGAACACCCAACCCACAAAGCCTATAAGTTAACTCTAAACCCTTAACCAAATTAACCCAACTATGATAAAGCGGCATATCCAAGTAGACAGGAACATCCCAACCAACAACACCATCAAAACCACCAGCCACCACAACCCTCCCAAACAAATCAAAAACATCAC